>CAZOEM010000001.1:0-27584 GCA_964578735.1 uncultured Halobacteria archaeon
CCGATGCTTTCTCTCCCGCTATCCCATGCCTTCCTATCTGCTTCACTTCACCATCCATAGTCATTGCATCAGCAATTAACGTTATGTGGCGAGGGTCCACATCCAACCCTTGTTCATCTAATGTGCTTGCCATCTCCTCTATTATCGCATTACGAGCAGCTTCTATGCCTAATACCTCAGATATTTCATTTATGTTATTTGTTGTCGTCCTTTTGGAATCAACACCATCAAGCTTAAGCACCTTTTTCAATGCGGAACCCTCAGTATAAAGTACATACTCACCGCCAGGATCACGCCTCACCAAAGCCCGCGTTATTCCTTCTATTCCCTTCACTAGTGTATTAGACACCTTAGCTTCAAGTCTCAGCAGATCGTGATATGTCTTATCCTTCACATGTATTCTCAGCTTACCGTCTCCCACCACTTCTACGAGCACATCCGTGCCTATGCCCTTTATCGTCTGTTCTACTTCCTCTCGCACCATATATCTTCTTTTCAATTCTTTCACATTTAACATGACCCACACGGACATGTCATCAATATCAGCTTCTACCCTGGCTATATCCCGTATATGTGTCTCTTCTATATCCATCGCTATCTCTTCTGCCCTATTCCGCTCTGAGGCAAATTCACTCACCAGCTTTACCTTCATCGTTGGTGTAGACAGTTTCTTCCTCGCATCTACTATTTCTATTATCCGAGGCAGACCGAGAGTAATGTATATGGCACCCACACCGGCATAGTGGAAGGTACGCATCGTCATCTGCGTCCCGGGCTCACCAATGGACTGTGCAGCTACTATCCCTACCGCTTCCCTGGGCTCTACCTGTGCTTCTTCATATTTCTGCTCAACAGTACCCAAAATCGCATCCAATTTCTCTTTACTCAGTTTTATCTTTACCGCCTTTAATTTCTGTCGCAACTCATTCTTTATCTTAACCGGTACTTTGATTTTATTCACTTCGCGCCCTATCAGACCAAGGTTTAATTCTTCACTTTCTACCTCTCGACCCAACATCAATATAATATCATCTGCATAGGGCTGTCCTATCTGCATCTCCAACTGCTCTTCGATCTCCGTAGCTAGTTCTACTGAGATAAACTCCTCTTTTATTAGCTCCGCTATCTCTTCGTCCACCCCGGATTTCTTCAGTTCTTCCGCCATAGTCTTTATCTCCATCGCTATCTACGCCTCTACATCCTCTTCTACTACTTCGCTTATTATTTCATCAATGTCTACCACTTTGCCGCACTCACTTTTTGAAGGGTCCACGCCGTCATCACCATATTTAAATTGCACTACAGTCCCTCTTGTTTCTCTAACCGTCCCGTCATTCTTCACTTCGAGGTCTTGTAAAGCATTGATAAGTCGTCTCTGGAAATATCCACTCTGAGAGGTCCTGACTGCTGTATCCACCAATGCTTCTCTACCTCCAACTGCATGGAGGAAGTATTCTGTTGCGGTCAAGCCATCTTTAAAGGAAGCCCTAACGAAGCCATGAGCCTCTGCACGACGGTCACCGGGTTTAAAGTGTGGTAGCGTTCTACCTTGATAGCCTCTATTTATTCTTTCGCCCCTAACAGATTGCTGACCTACGCATGCCGCCATTTGCGTTAGATTAAGCATAGAACCCCTTGCACCCGATTTTGCCATGAGCACAGCCGCGTTTTCTATGCCTAGATACCGCTCTGCTATGTCACCGGCATCATCTCTTGCTCGGCCAAGTTCCTGCATGATCAATAGTTCTAGGGACTCCTCCAAGCTCCGCCCGGGCAAAGCTTCCAGCTCTTCTGCATCATACGCCCTTATCAACTCCTCGACTTTACGCTCAGCGTCATACACTGCCTCTTCTTTTATTTGCTCTTTCCCCTCCTTTGGTATGTCCTCATCACTTATACCAAAGCTGAAACCTGATTGTTTAATACAATTAGTAGCAAGTCTGGCAGAGTCATTTATAAACTTTTTCGCTTCATCTTCGCCGTATAGCCGAAAAATCCGCTCAATTATTTTCCCTTTGAACGATCCTATCGCCATTTCATCTATTACACCGCACACTAAATTCCCTTCTTTTATCAGAACATATCCTTCTCGTGGGCAGTTCTCTCTCTCACATTTCTCGCCTCGCTCTATACACTTCGCGCATACTTTCCCACGGAATTGTAGGTCCATTTGTTTTGGTAATATCCTGCTAAATAATTGCTTTCCTGTCCAATACGGGACTTGAATGCCTGAAGAGGACTCAAAAGTTCCCGCAGGCTCACCCAGGTCATGAATAGTTATTCTATTCAACATATCCTGCGCTTTCTCCTTCTCAAACCGCTTCTCACCCCAGGTGAGTATAAACAGACCGGTTATGTAATCATGGATACCTCCTATGATAGGTCTGCCAAATCGGGGTGACATTATGTTTCGCTTCACCGCCATAAGAATCTTTGCCTCCGCTCTCGCTTCCTCTGTTTGCAGCACATGCATGTTCATCTCGTCACCATCATAATCCGCATTGTAGGGTGGGCAAACAGTAGGATTCAACCTGAAAGTCCTGCCGGGCATTACTCGCACATAATGCGCCATTATGCTCAATCTGTGCAGCGATGGCTGTCTGTTGAATAGCACGATGTCACCATTCTGGAGGTGCCTTTCTACCTTCCATCCGACACCCAACTCCTCTGCTAAAAGCTCGTAATTTGTTTCTGTTACTTTTACCTTTTTATCATCCGCTCTTCTCACATAATTTGCACCGGGATGTTCACTCCCCCTTTTCAAAGTCTCCCGTATCGCCTCAAGGTTTCTTCCTGTTACGTTAACATTGATTGTTAATTCCTTCGCTATGTCTATAGGCACGCCAACTTCGTCTATTTCAATCTCGGGATCGGGAGATATAACCGTTCGTGCAGAGAAATTCACCCTTTTCCCCGATAGGGAACCTCTAAATCTACCTTCCTTACCTTTTAATCGCTGTGTCATCGTCTTAAGAGGCCTACCACTCCTATGCCTCGCAGGAGGGACATTAGGGATTTCGTTATTGAAATAGGTACTTACGTGATACTGAAGAAGTTCCCATAGGTCTTCTATTATCAACTGCGGTGCACCTGCATCCCTATTTTCCATGAATCTTTGATTTATCCTTATTATATCTACCAATTTATGGGTAAGGTCATCTTCGCTGCGCTGTCCGCTTTCTAACGTAATTGAAGGCCTAGCAGTAACAGGAGGGACAGGCAACACCGTGATGACCATCCATTCAGGACGTGCATTTTTGGGGTCCATACCGAAAAGCGGGAGCTCGTCGTCGGGTATTTTTTCAAGTCGCTCTCTCACATCGGTAGGCATCAATCTGCGCTTTTTATCCTCATCGTCTATTTCTACCTCTATATAGCCCGTGGGTTTGTCATATTTTATGCGCTTCTGGATTTCATCACAAAACATACATACCTCAGTTTTCGCTGCTTCCTTAAATACCTGCTTCACTACATCACCCACATCCGCTTGCTTCTCTTTCTGTTGCTCTATCCTGTCTAAAAATTTCGCCCTCGCTTCTTCTTCCAGCAGAACCTTGCCACATCGCCTGCATGTTGCCGCAAGTATCCGGTATATCATTTTAGTATATCCGATATGAATAATCGGAGCAGCAAGCTCGATATGCCCAAAATGCCCCGGACATTCACCCATTCGACCACCACAAGTCTTACATCTTAACCCGGGATCAATGACACCTATCTGCTGGTTAACCAGGCCCAGCTCTATAGGGAAACCATCTTCACCGTATGTATCCGGAGTTATAATCTTCGATGCACTCATCTTCCTTATCTCCTTTGGTGATAGTAGCCCAAATTTTATCCCTTTTATCTTTTTTAGCCTCATTTCAGACCGTCTCCTCTAATTCCAATCTTGGTGCTATACCCAGTGCTTTCATCTCATCCAGAAGCAGCTTAAATGCATAACTCATCTCCACTGGATATATGTCCGTATCGGCACCACAATTCGGGCAATATGTCGATCCGGTTTTCATATCTCGGTAGGCAACCATGCCACAATTTCCACATACCAGCTCAACAACCCTGTCTGATTCGTTCAATAGCCGATCCTTCAACGCTATTGCTGCCCCATACCCTATAAGAACATCTCTTTCCATCTCACCGAAACGGAGCCCCCCCTCTCTTGCTTTACCTTCCGTCGGTTGTCTTGTCAATATTTGCACGGGACCTCTCGCACGTGCATGCATCTTTGCCGATACCAGATGATATAACTTCTGATAATATACCACACCTACAAAGACATCAGCATCTATTTTGGTGCCTTTTATTCCATCCCACATCGTCTCTCTACCCGTATCTGAGAACCCGGCCCGTACAAGTGCATTCCTTAAGTCCACCTCTTTCTCCCCGGAAAAAGCAGACCCGTCTATATATCGCCCCTCTAAAGCGCCCACCTTTCCGCCTATCATCTCCAGCACATGTCCTACGGTCATCCTTGATGGGATGGCATGAGGATTGATAATCATATCGGGAATGATCCCCCCTTCAGTAAACGGCATGTCTTCAGGACGTGCAATCAATCCGATAACGCCCTTCTGACCATGTCGAGATGCAAACTTATCACCCACCTCCGGAATCTTCTGATCCCGAACAACAACTTTAACCAGACGTCTATTGCTACTCGATTCCATGAGCACCACGGAATCCACCCTGCCACGTTCGTTGGCACGAGTGCAAATAGAAGTATCTCTCCTTTCTAAAGGACTTAAAAGCTCCGTAGTCTCTTCCAAGAACCTTGGTGGACTTGTTTTCCCTATTAACACGTCATTTGGCAGCACTTCCACTTCTGAATTTATTATACCTGCATCGTCAAGTTGTTGATACGCATCATGACTTCTAACTCCTACAATCTCTACATCTGGTATCTCAAATATGTCTTCCTCACCACCCGGATACCGCCTCTCCTCTCCCTCATACGTTCTGAAGAAATGACTCCTGGCCAACCCACGATCTATGGCCGCTTGATTTAAAATCAACGCATCTTCCATATTATACCCTTCGTAGCTTAGAACCGCAACGACAAAGTTCTGCCCCGCAGGCCTCCTGCCATGCTGAATAAGGTCAGCAGTTCTTGTTCTTACTAGCGGTTTCTGCGGGGAATGCAAAAGATGTGTTCTGGTATCGGCACGGGTTTTGTAATTCGCAGTTGAAAGCCCCAAAGATTGCTTCAGCATAGCACAACCCATTGTATTACGGGGTGATGAATTGTGGTCAGGATAAGGAATCAACGCGGCAACAACGCCTAGAATCAATGATGGGTCTAGTTCTAAATGAGTATATTCGGCCCCGCCTTCTTTTGTCAAATCGGATTCATTTAATGCTATCAGCGCATTCTCTTCCTCTTCGGCATCTAAATACTCTATCACACCCACTCTCACTAAGTCATCAAAGTTCATCTCACCTTTTCTCAGTTTCTCGATGTGCGATTCCATAACCAGAGGCTTTCTATTCTCCACCACTATAACGGGTCTTCTTGCTCTCCCCCTATCAGAATTTATTATTATGTCTCTCTGGTCCTTGTAATAGGCAATGTTTACCTGCGTTGATATTTCATCGCTTCTCCTCTTTTTCCTCACCGCATCCACAAATATCTCGGGCTCCGTAGAGAAGCCAATGAAATCGCCATTCACGAACACACGAGTTCTAATTTCAGCACGTATTTCCAAAGAGCGAGCAGGAGGAATAGCACCAAGTGCATATAAAATGTCTTTAAAGCTCTTCTCGTCTTCGCCCACAGATATTTCAACCATCTGCGAAAAATTCTTTACCAAGCCGCAATTAGGACCTTCCGGTGTCTCGCTAGGACAAATTTTCCCCCATTGCGTGGGATGCAAGTCACGAGCTTCAAAATGAGGTTGAGATCGCGATAACGGCGAAATTATCCTTCTAAGATGGCTTAATGTGGCTATATAATTGCTCCGTTCCAATAACTGGGAAACACCAGCTCTGCCGCCAACCCAGTTCCCGGTTGCTAGTGCATGCACTATCCGTTCTGTGAGCACATCGGAACGAATAGCAGTAGTGATTTTTAATTCTCGATTCCGCATATTTGCGCGTTCCAATTGATATCGCATATCACGAGTGAGTTTTGTAAACGACACACGGAAAAGGTCTTCCACTAAGTCGCCTGCGAGTTTCAATCTTTTATTTGCGTAATGATCTTTGTCTCCCTCGCCCCTCTTACCAAGATAAAGCTCATAACATGATTCTGCCATTCTCCCAATGAAATGGGCCTTTGCTATCTTGGTGTCAAGATGTGGAAGGAAATAACGATCCAGGATGTAATTAACTCTCCTTTCTCGATACTCCCTTGCTTGCGTTGGTGCGATTTTACGACCCAATTTTTCTATCGCTTCTTCCTGCGTATGCACATCGCACTCTTCTATGTTCTCTATGATGTATTTTACTATTTGTGGATCATCAGAGACAGCTTTTATTATTTCCTCATCACTTTCTAGCCCTAACGCACGTATAAGCGTCATAAACGGCATTTTACGCCCCACAGCAGGGAAGGAAACCTCAAGTATTCCCTTTTTGCTTATTTCTACTCTTATTGGGACTCGGAAACCCTGGTTAAGCGAGAAAACTTTGGAAACAACGCCTTTACTCCCATATTTCTCCTCGAAATTTACAAATATCCTGTTTGGTGCGAGATCCTCCAGCGTGATTATTACATGCTCTGAACCATTTATGATGAAATATCCACCAGGGTCAAGAGGGTCTTCCCTTGCATCGTTTTTCAGCCAGTCTTCATATTCCTGCTCAGAAAGATCATCGCCTAGTTTCTCCCGGATAACATCTTTGGATAGATTGCACCTATTTGATTTAAGCATGATGGGAAGCTCGCCGATAGCTACCTCCTCCTCATCCCGCTCTATTTCTATCTCGCCACTTTCATATTTCTTCACAAGCTGCATATCCAAAATAATAGGCGCGGAATAGTTCAGATTCCTTAATCTTGCCTGGGAAGGGAAAACATCTTCATAAGAACCATCTGCCTCCCTCGCCTTAGGTATGCCCACGCTTATCTTACCAAACTTTACACCCAGTTTATACTTCCCCTTTTCTTCATCTTCGCCGCTAATAGATGTTTCAGTATACGGTAGTTCATCAATTATCTTTTGTATACCCACATCGAGGAAGTAATTGAACGAATCAAGCTGATGCTGTGCTATTTTTTCTCTTTTTAAATATGCTTTTGAAAAGACACTCCGATCTAACATTCCATTCACCCTTTCACTCTATAACCAGTCGAAAAGATAAAGATTTCCCCGCTGTTCTACTTTGTCTTGTTATCTTCACGACATTTCCCTCTTCTGCACCCATCCCATTTATAGCGGGGTCCGATACTTTTATCTTAGGCAGTTGTACCCGCCGTATTTTGTACTTATCTAAAATTTCTTTCACTTCGCTTTCGTCTATTACTACGTGTTCCGGCACCAACTCATGTCCAGGTATATATAACGTCCCATTCTTCATTTCTACTAACGGGCTCGACGGGATTTGAACCCGCGACCGACGGGTTAAAAGCCCGCTGCTCTACCTTTCTGAGCTACGAGCCCTTCTGCCCCACGTATGAGAAACTTTTTTAACATCACAAGAGCAGCCTCAGCCGCCTTGCGCTTGTTCCCTTCCCTACCTCCGTGGAAGATATGCCTCTCATCATATAAATAATCCTTTGTTGCCAATGCTATATAAACTAATCCGACCGGCTTGTCCGGTGTTCCCCCTGTGGGTCCTGCAATGCCCGTGGTAGCAATGCCAATGTCGCCATCCAGTAGCGCCCTTATACCTTCCGCCATTGCCCTCGCACATTCTGCACTTACCGCACCCTTATCCGCCAATAGCGCATCATGCACAAGCAAAATTTGCACCTTTACTTCGTTAGCATAAGCGATCACGCCACCTTTATAATAGTCTGAACTGCCAGAGATGTTTGTTATCATATGGGACACCAGACCACCGGTGCAAGATTCTGCAGTAGCTAAACTGAGTTCCCTTTTTCGTAACATATCTCCTATCTCTTCTTCTATCATTTACCGGGTATCCCTTATTCTTCTATACCATACCTTACCTTCACAGCTACACCATGCTCAAAGATTTTCATTTCATCACAGGCTAACATAGCCTTTCCCGTTGCAAGTAGTCGGTCTTTTTCATCTACCACTATAAGTTCATCATAAGCCCTTATCTCGGAATCTGCATCTATTACATGTTTACAAAATGCAGTTCCGCCTTTTTTTATGTATTCGCTGCTCTCTTCATTCATAACGACCCTCAGCCCCGGATATTTTATGAATCGATGCAGTCTTTTTGCACCTTCTATGCTCAGCGTCAGCAGCCCGTCAGAACTCCTCAGCGTGGATACTCTTTCCCCGTTATCCAGTATCTGAGATATTCTTCTTGTCCTTGAGAGGGTAAAAACTACGTTGTCCGGGAACAAGATGTTGCCGGTACCCCACCCAAACTGAAAATCAGCAATGATCCTTGCCCTTCTATGCAGGTTGTTCATGTTCTCTTCCGCCGTATATTTTATTATAGCTTATCAAATTCAAACAAGATTTAGAACAAAAGACAGTTACATAATTAATCTTTGTAGATGGTAAAGAAGAGGGGTAGAAGGATAGGGGACATCGCATTGCAGCGGATAGTGTGGCTCTTCGAGCTGGCAGAAGCGGATGCGAGAAAGGATGGAAGAAACAGAAGTGATAGGTATGTGCAGCTTGCCCGTTTGATTGGGATGCGTTATCGAGTACGAATACCATCACAGTTGAAAATGCGGATTTGTAAAGGCTGTTATACCTATTTAATCCCCGGGAAGAATGCACGCGTTCGTCTTAGGGGCGAGTATATTACAACAACGTGTTTAAAATGTGGGCAGCAAATGCGGCGCCCGTATAAAGCGCCTCGAGCGCCTTCGCCGAGAAGAAAATAGGTCTTTGTGGTCTTCTCTGAGTATTTCTCCACTCATCTAAAATCATTTTATTCGTTGATATAAAGATGCGCACTGCCAAAATACATTGTTAAAGTGCCAATTTTTGCACCTGTCTTATTGCACAGATGTTCAAGGATGTTCATGCCAGCGTAACTATTAGCTGGAAAAGCTAAGTAAGCATCGTGGGACTGCAAAAACATTGTTGCATATAATGTCCAATCCTCATTTTCCCTTCTGTTGTATACCCAAAATTGAGTGAAACAGGGTATTTCTACCTCTTCTGTTTCTTCCACAAGATCAATCTTGGGATTGAAAAGTGAGATGACAAATCTTCTTGATGGCTGATTTTTCTCAATTGCGCTTTTTATAGCTTTAGCTAAGATATTAAGTTGGTTTATACCGTCAAAATTAGTGATTCTATCCCCATAGGTATAAGCAACTTCGCTCTGCTTTAGCATAATTTCGCCATCTTCATAAACAACGGTAGCATTTGACTGAAAATAAGTTTCAGCGTATTTTTCTAAATATTTTGCTACTTCCTCATCTGTTTTAAGTCATCCCTCGGGTCTATACCCTTTTGGAATGGGCTCTTCTTTAGGGTTTATTAGATGAACTTGAACATTCAGCAATTCCTTTGTTTTTGACCCCCTTTCATCTTCCACTTCAATACCGGCAGAAAGGATAGCTTCTATGAGAAGGGGGTATGCCGCAGAAATTGTAGATGCGTGAATAACTGTTGAATATGGCGATAGAGTTTCATAAATACCAGAATATTTCAGTTTTTCTGTTATTTGGAGAATCATTGGCTCTACATCTAACGCACCCGGATCGTAAAGCATGTAGCTTTCGCCGTTTATTTTCATCTCCATTGCGTTTCCAGGCTCTTGAATGCATGCAGTAATGATTTTTCTTAGTAGCTTTGAGTCTTCTTCGCCGATTAGATTTATCATGTATCTAATCTGCTCACGAAACCTCTCAATTGTCTCTTTTGGTAGATTGCGAATATAGGGGGTCATCCCTGTTGAACCTATGATTCGTCCAGTTTCATCTATGCCATTTTTGTAAAGGGAAAGAAGGGATTGCGCCGCCAAATGCCCCTCCGATTCCATTCCGAAAATAATTATGTATCGAATGTTTTGGTTAGAAATAATGTTTGCTATAATTTTTTCTATCCCGATGTTTGCCGTTACGAGATGCCCTGCTATGGCAGCTCCACTTTCCACTGCTATTTTGATTAAATTGTGATTTCCTCTTGGGATAACTATAGCTACCGGGCTGTATTCGTTTCCTAATATGTAATTCCCATTTTCAACGGGAAACTCCTTTACAGGAACCTTAATGCACTTGAAATTTTGTATAGCCTGTGGTACTTTCCTGAATATAATATCTCTATTAGTAGTCATCTTTGACTCCTCCTTTTGGAAAATTGTCAAGATAGGTATGCAAATAACTGATTTTAATTTTTAATTTCCCAAGTCGTATCTTCTTCTTTGTGGAATTTCGCATATTCTTGATGATCTCGTCAGAGAGCCTTATGCAGAAATATATGTTGAAGGGAAAGCAGTCGTGCAAATCCACACTTCTGAGTTTGTGTAAAAAAGAAATGACGAAGCTTTCTTCATCTTTATCCACGTGAGCATCTATACTAAACCAACCTACCTGTGTCTCATTATATTTTTTACTTTCTCCTTCGGTTACGAAGAAGAGGCTGTTTGTAAAGCCCAACTTGTTATTTTCTATTGCATGCCCAAGCACAGTGCAAAAATTATCGAATCTATCCTTCAGCCTCGAGCCAAAGACACCTTTATTTACACACTCGGCATATACCTTATTCGGATACTTTATTCCATTATCTTTTAAAAAATCATCCAAATCATCATATCCTATGAGTTCGGCTGAAAAATCAAGATCAAAATCAGTGTCAACAAAGATACGCCTTAAATTGTTCATATCCTTTTTCTCCTTTCCTTGTTTTAGCAATATACACTCCGCATATTCGTATAATCCTTTCACTTCGCCAAATCTAGGCTTATCAATAAACTTAACATCAACATATTTGGGATATAAATTGAGAAAATTCGATTTGTTTGGCAGTAATATTGTCCTCATGGAATGCGCTTCTTCGATAATTTCCGCTTCTAAATCTGTGATTTCAGCTATATTAGCATTAACAACTTCAATTCTTAAAATTTCTTTTTTAATTGCATCCATCGTAATTCCGTATTTTGACATCCTCCCTCTTAGAAATAGTTCTCTTATTACCTCTTCATCTGTTTTTTTAATCCCCTCGATGACGCTTTCTAGTTCATCACAGAAACGAAAGATTCTTTTGGAATCTTCTTCTTTATTTTTAAGAATAGCAAGCCTTTTAACATTTGGATTCCTAGACAATCCCACCAATAATCTACGAATTGTACTTCCGAAAATAGAAGAGCTTGGCATGCCGGCCTCAAGGTGTTTATTTGGGATATACACAACAAATCCAACGAAATTCGCGATTTTTTTTATTTTATCCCTATTCTTTAAAGAAGTTATGAGGCAATAGGAGGAAGAGAAGCTACTTTCATAAATAAACAATCCTTCTCCTTCTGAAATTTTATTGAATTCGCATTTTTCACCTTTCAACTCAGGAATTGCAATTTCAACAAAAAATTCGCTACTTACAATACTGCTATATAAGTCTTTTTTCTCTTGCAAAGAAGATTTAATCGTGTCTAGGACACCCGTTGGGTCAAAAAACTCCTGAACACCTTCAAAATCGAAAGTCACGAATATATGAGAACTGCCTAAATTTATAGAATGCATATACAGAATTTCGGGTGTAACAAAACAAATTTTAACGCGTTTTATTTCATGAAAAACATCCCTGTTATGGTAGAGCAAATATAACGTCAATGATACAAAACCTTCACAATTCATTCCCTCCTTAAAAATATCTCCCAAATACAGCGGTCTTATTACTTCATTGAGTTCTTTTTTTTCATATATCTTTCCCCGTTCTTTTTCAAAAAATCTCAGCCTGGTTATTATGTGCTCATCCTTCTTACTACGAAGTTTTTTTATCACATTTTGCAGCTCTTCTTTTTTTAATAATTCGCTAATATCAGGGTCGGTAACAGCTTTATTAGCAAAAGCTATTAATTTTTTGAGGTAATCTTTAACCTCTTCTTCAGGCATCGAGAAATTTACAGTTGTATCCGAGATAGAAAGCATAGCCGCATACACTTCACCACCATATTCACCTAAATCTTCTGTTTTTATGATCTCACTAATCGAAAAAACGCCTTTTTTTAGATTTTTGCCCCCTTCTACGATACATTCTTTCTAATTCCAAGGCGTTCTAAATTTTTCAGCGATTAACACTACCACAAATCGTTCAAGTTCGTTAGCTATTGCCTTTGTCTCCTCTTCATTCTCTGTCTTCACATTAAAGAAATACAGCTCAATCCATGAAGATGGAACTTCCTCCGTAGTGTTTTTGCCAAAAGCCATGATAAATGTATCTCCATTTTTGTGGAGGATAATTGGCTTGTATTCCTTATCATCTCTTAAAAATTCGAGATACCTGAAGTTCATCACAAATTCTATATCTCCCCTTTTCAATAGAGAATTATAAGGTTCGGTCATTTTTATATTTCTCAATTTACCGTTTTCTTTAAACATTGCTTTAATCTTTTGTGCGAGATAATCGTTGTTTGGCTCTTCCGTTTGGTAGGGTTTGTTTTTAATTCTTTAAGCAGTTTTGGTAAGGAATCTAGCGTTTTATATCTTGTTTGAATATCTTTATTCTCAAGTTTTGGATGTAGATAATCCAACCTTTCACAGCCTCTAATCAAATTTAAAACTATTTTATCTGCCATCCTTTCTATATGCTTTATTCGTCCTTTAGCAGATATTTTGGATTCTCCAATTCTTTGTATCTTTTTCGTTATTTTATCTGAATTCAATAAGTATGGAGTGTTAATACCAAATTCTAGAAGTGTGTCATAAATCATGTCTATATCCTCCGCATATTCATCTAAATCGTTCAAATTAGAATGATTAGTAATCCAGATTGGTTTATCAACGTTCTTTGGACTTGGTTTTATTGCTCCATTAGAATAATGTCTATGCAAAAGTCGTTGCGTTACAGATACAGCAGGTCTTTTACCAATTGAAAAAGTGGGGATAATACCAAGCTCTTCCATCATTAATAACAGAAATGTTTTGTTTATTTGTATGGGAGATCACTTTCTTTCTTCTCCATATCGAACAACAAACATAGGCAAGAGTTCAAGATACCTATCAAAGGATTTGGACGCTTATTCATTCTTCTTCCACTACCTCTATCATTTTCACTTGTCCTTTCAAACTCTTTATCTCTTCTTCCATTCCATCTAATTTCTTAATTAGCTCCGGTGGTTGATAGGGTTGCATATTATAAACGTTCACTTTTTGTGATAAAAGTTGACTTACATTAATGCTTAAGTTGTGGATTTCACTTTTTATCTCACGCTGTCCTTTTTCCATTGACCGCTTGATTAAAAAGATAAAAAGTCCGATAATCGGACCCACGATACTGGTTACTATGGCAGCGAGAATGCCAATTATGGCTGCTACAACTTTCAGCAGCTCCGGGTCTACACCATAACCCATTCCCTTTTTGGTTCCTCCTCACTTTCTAATATAATCCGCTTCTTCTTCTTCTTCGCTTCCAATTTCACCTGATAGAAGTTTATAGCCCGCCTTACCAGCTCCGCTTTTGTAACTCCTTCGTCTTTCGACATATTCTCCAGCACATCCACCGCTTCAGGCGGGAATCTTATTGTATATTGCTTCTTTTCTCCCTCTTTTTTCGCCATCTTTTTCACCCCCTATTCAGCCATAATTTTAATGTTATTGTGGATATTATTTTGATGTTATTGTGGATATTATTTTGATGTAATAAAAGACTTCCGGTAGAAATTCATGAATTCTTCCTCGTGATCTTTTTTTTCATCCCTCAAAGCGTTTTTTCAAAATACTCTATCTTTTACTACTTCATTCATTATCTCAAAAGCATGCTTCAAATTAGCTAAGCTAGTAGCATACGATATTCGCACATGATTTTTACCACGACTTCCAAAGGTAGACCCAGACGTGACAATTACCCGTTTCCGCTTCAAAGACTCCACAAATTCATGCTCATCGCTCACTCGGGGAAAGATATAAAATGCGCCTTTTGGTATTTTGAACTTCATACCCATATCATGAAGAGCGTCAACAGTGAAATCCCTTCTTCTTTTGAATTCGCTTCTCATATCTACCACGCAGTCTTGAGGGCCTGCAATAGCGGCCAAAGCCGCTTTCTGCGAAATCGATGATGCACATGCCTGGACATATTGATGTACCTTCAGCATTTGCTCCGTGTACTCGCTACGAGCGGCAACATAACCCAATCGAAAGCCAGTCATTGCGTATGTCTTTGAGACGGCATTTACCGTGATGACATCGTCATAGAATCTAGCGGGGCTTATGTGCTTCAGGTCATCGTATATCAGATGCTCATAGACCTCATCAGAAATGATAGTTACATGATGGTCATGGGCGATGTCAACAAGCGCTTTTATGCTCTCCTCGCTTTCCACAGCGCCCGTGGGATTAGCAGGCGAATTTATTATGAGTGCCTTTGTCTTATCAGTAATTCTCTCTTTTACCGCTTCCTGGGAGATCGAAAAGTCGTCACTTAAAGGGACCCCTATCGGTTTCCCTTCTGCCAGTTCCGTCAGTGCGGCGAAAGAGACAAACCCTGGATTTGGGATTAGCACCTCATCCCCCCTTTCAACGACCGAATGGATAGCGATATGTAACGCTTCACTCGCACCGGATGTAACTATCATCTCATCAGGACTAAAGGCGAGGTTATTATCACGGTAGAGTTTAGCGCTTATCGCCTCTCTCAGTTCGTCTATGCCTTTATTGGAGGTATAAGAGGTAAATCCGGACTTTAATGCCTGCATAGCGGCTATTTTTACGTGCTCCGGGGTATCAAAGTCAGGCTCACCGAGTCCAAGGTTGAAAAAATCACCGGACAACGCTTCAAATGCCTTCCTTATACCGGAAATCTCTATGTTTTTTATACGTCCCGCAAATTTGCTTGTCATTTTCTTCTACCAAAAAGAAAGCTTTACCAAAGAAATATCTATAGATACTATGAAAATAGTAAGAGATGTTAAAAATATTTGAATACCTTTCGGGCTACTGTCAGGAACATAAGGTAATATCAGAAGGCGAACTCGCGTTGAAGATATGCGAGCGTGTAAATACGCTAAGCGATGCCGATAGGGACGAATTAGCGAGTAAATTTGGCGGTGATCCGGAAGAAATGATCTTCAAGAGCATAACGAGCGACGAGAAACTTTCTGTTTTCTCGCCTGACATGCATACCAAAATAAACTATCAGGGCGAGATATTTTACTGCTTGCCAACACATAGATACCAGAGTGAGGAACTGGCGGCTGCGTTTTTACGTTGGGCGAAGCTACGAAACCCTATAAGTGCGCTAAAAAGCGTGGTAATATCGTTTTTGGAACGCTG
Organism: uncultured Halobacteria archaeon; assembly: GCA_964578735.1. Classification (GTDB taxonomy): domain Archaea; phylum Halobacteriota; class Syntropharchaeia; order Alkanophagales; family Methanospirareceae; genus Methanophaga. Next base: position 15,527 of record CAZOEM010000001.1, read on the forward strand.
TGGGTATCAGATAAACGAAGGAGGAGGTGAAGGGGAGCATCTTGAGTTGACAGCGGTGAGAAATAATGATGAACACAGGAGCATAAACATCTTCGTTTTACCTTCGATTACGTTTGTGCCTCATTTTGTAGACGAGCGCCAATTAGAACGGTCAGAAGCCGGGGAAGAGGAGGTGATCGTTGTTCCAACAGAGAAGACACCCGCACCTTTTATCTCCTTCTTCCGGGGGCATGACGTTAGTGACGCGATGATATGGGTTGCCGATCCGGGGAAGAATACAATAGACCCGTTTATAGGTATTTCCACGGATGAAGCAATAGAGGCTAATTTCGCGAATCCTGAACAGGCGCGTAGAGCGGTAAGTATCTGGATGCAGAAGATGCACTTCATCGAGTTGTGATGTTATGAGATGTGATAAAGATTTTGGTAAAGCTTTTTTGCTTGCAAAATAGTATATCAAGAACTATGCCAAAGTGGGAGATTCATAATAAATGGGCGGCGAAGATGGGGCTAACCAGAGAAACCACAGACTTTGTGAATGATTTAAGTGACTTCCCGGAAAAGAGCCAGGAGTTTATAGCGTTCTGTGAGTGTGATGGAGAAGAAATAATCATACAGTTAGCTAAGAGCCATGATTTTAAAATGATAATGAAAATCCCCAAATATCTTCAGGTACTATTTATGCGAGAAAAAGGGCGCGAATACGTGAAGGCGTGGTACTTGCATTATGTCCTGGATTATATAAGGATGGCACCGGCGCTAACCGCAGAAGAGGTATTAAAAAGGACAGAAGACCGATTTGGACCATGTCAGGAATTAGAAGCGATAAAGGGATTTGTAATAGAAAACGCAGATGAGGTTGTATATGATTGCAGGTTGTAGCATCCATATCCGCTTCGCTTTTTAGCGGCCCTGCACCTTCTAGTAAAAACGAGGGCGGGCAACAAAACCAGTGGTTGGGGGTACATATCTGTACGATCGGGGGCTTAAGCACAAGAAGAAAACAGTAAAGTTTTCATGTAGTGAAAACATGTGGGCTACTGCTCATATCAGGGGTCACCAAAAACAACAGTCTATTCATTACTCGCCCTTCTGACTGAAAGCGACAACCTCTCTGTTACGGACCTCTTTGTGTACAGATCGCTTGTCTCTCTGGTAAAGGTAGCAATCCAACAGTTACTGGTATCTGCGCATGCACAGTGCATTCACACGCTATTTTAGATCTGCGATTCTTTCTGGCATGGGCAACATATATGTATCTGCTCAAAATCGGTGGATTTTTTTATTAACGTCTAAAGTTATTTTTAAAATGATGACTATGGATAAGACCAAATTTAAAGAGAAACTCTTAGGGCATCTAAACCAATATCTTTGCGATATTCAAGATTCTGATGGTAACTGGACAGTAAAAGGCTTTATTGATATTTTCAAGAAAGTTTATACCATTTCTCTCGATACAAAAGTGATTTCAAAGGTTTTAGAGATTATGCTATTCCCTAAAATCCAACAGTTTGCGATAAAAAACGATTTTGAGATTATTTTAAGCAAAGAGCAGAATTTTTACCCGAACATCAGTTTTTTTGACAAAAAGAGCGAAGAAAAGATAGCACTGGATATAAAGAGCACCTACCGAAAGTCAAAAACCTCAGCATCGGGATTTACGCTTGGTGCGTTTACCGGTTATTTCCGAAATAGAAGCAGCAAAAAGAATATTACCTTTCCATACGGCGAATACAAAAAGCATTACGTGCTTGGGATTGTATATACGAAGCAGGATGATCGTGTAGATGAATATAAAATCTACACTATTGCAGAACTCAAAAGGATTCTCTCTGTGATAAAGGATATTGAATTTATCCTGCAAGAGAAGTATAAAATCGCAAGTGACAGACCTGGAAGTGGGAATACCAAAAACATAGGTTCTACAACAAAAAGTGATAAAAATGATTGAGACGACAGCCCAATTAACGCTTATGGGTGAATTAATTACACCTTATAATCTCCCCACAACCCGGTATCAAGGGAGCAAAGCAAAGATAGTCGAGTGGATTTGGGCTATTATAAAAGAGCTTGAATTTGAAAGCGCCTTAGATGCGTTCGGTGGAACAGGGATAGTAGGCTATTTCTTGAAAATTAAAGGTAAACAGGTTTTTTATAACGACATACTAAAGACTAATTATTACATCGGCACTGCTTTGATAGAGAACGATGCAATAAGGTTATCAGAGAACGACATAGAATTTTTACTGCAACCTCATCGTGACACCGATTATCCCTCCTTCATCCAGGATACATTCGCCGATATTTACTATACTAATAAGGAGAACAGATGGCTCGATATGGTTATCCGGAACATCGAAAATTTGGATGACTTTTACAAGCGCACACTGGCTTATTATGCTTTATTTCAATCCTGCATTATAAAACGCCCTTATAATCTTTTCCATCGAAAGAACCTTTACATGCGTACTTCAAATGTGAAACGTAGCTTTGGCAACAAAACAACATGGGATACGCCATTTGAAGAACATTTCTTGAATTTTGTAAACGAAGCAAATAGGTGTGTTTTTTCTAACGGAAAGGAAAACAGCGCCTTAAATCTCGATGTATTCGATATTGAGGGCGATTTTGACCTCGTCTATATTGATACTCCCTACATATCGAAAGCAGGCATTGGCGTGGATTACCTGGACTTCTATCATTTCCTTGAGGGCATTGTGAATTATCCGAAATGGGAGGTTATGATTGACTACCGGAGCAAACACAAGAGGATAAAGCATAATAAACCCGTTTGGTGTGATAAAAATAAAATTCACACTGCATTTAACAAACTATTCAAAAAATTCCAAAATGCCGCTATTGTTGTTTCATACAGGTCAGATGGCATACCCCCTATTACAGACTTGAAAAGTATTTTAAGGCAGTATAAGCCAGTAGTAAGAGAAGAGCGATATAGTGGATACAAGTATGTGCTCAGTAATAACAATTCTGAGGAGTGTTTGTTGTTGGGATTAGATGATAAAGGTAAAAGCGAAAATGAAGAACCTTATTAATGATACATTAGCGAGGCGAGGGCTCTTGAAGCCAGAAGAGGTAAGGGAAGTGGAGAAAGAGGTTTTGGTTGACACTGGCGCTACCATGCTTACTGTGCCGGGGGAAGTTGTGGATGAGTTAGGACTTACTAGGGGTAGATTCATTACAGCAAGTTATGCAGATGGCTCTAAAAAGATGAGACAAATCGCAAGAGGGATTAATATTGAGATTATGGGCAGAGAGGCGGAAGTGGAATGCGTGGTGGAAGTGCGGGGAACCCAAATTCTGCTGGGTCAGATACCTTTAGAAGCGATGGATTTGATCGTTGACCCAAAGACCGGGAAATTGATGCCACGTCTGGAATCGCTTGATATGCCATTGATAGATATTTTGAGGGTGGAGGTTTAGGGGGAGATAGAGAAAAAAATGAAAATTTTGAGATGGAGGGTGATGGGAAGGTTTTATATGTGACCACACCCACCAACAAAAAGTTTATAAAATGAAAAACTATTTTAATCATTGTGGAGATAAGATATGAACATATTTGATATAGCAAATCAAAATTTGGATAGTCTAAAAATCCGATATAAGTTATTGAAGGAAAAGTATGAAGATCAAGATATTTTTGGTATATTTAGCAAATTCGTTAAGTTGGTGAAAGATAAATGGACTATTTCGATAAATATGAGGCAGGGGGTGTTAAATAACTTTTTAATTGCTGGTAAATATAAGAATGTATACGAAGTAAAAAAAGAACAGAGGGGAGAGTTAAGAAAAGTGAGAAAATTAGAGATATCTGAAGAACAAGCAGTAAAGATGCATCTAAAAGGCTACTACAAATCAAGAGTAACTTTTGACCGTACCTTTGAAGACGGTGCAAACTTCAAGTATGGTGCATTAAACATTGGAGGACTTGGTTTAAAAAAATATGGGGATTATTGTGTCGTGATTAAACGAGAACAATCAGAGGATTATACATCGTTAGCGCTCATTAAAGAGGACAGTCTTAACTATGTTGAAGAGGATCATTTGAATATTGAACGATTAAGTCAAGATATTGCAAACAGAGATTGTGTACATACTCTGGTAGCTCTTAAACATGAGAAGGATATAGAAGGAATTCCTACCGATGAATTGGCATCTATGATTTGTTGTAATGAATGTTACGTTGAGGCGATAACAACGGACGATATTCTGAATAAGCATATAGAGAGTGTACGAATGAGCAAGAAGGATTATCACCTTTACTATGATTACTTATATAAAAATTTCCTTTCTGAATTATCTACTTTAGAATTATCTGATATTGTAAAAAGATATTGGTTAGAAGATTTTAGAAATATGCAGGAGCTTTTAACCAAGCAAGGGATTGAACTGGAGGTGATTGACGAAAATGGAGATTAAAATCATTGCCATCGCTCCAAACGATGGATGGGGGTTTTTTGAAAAAGAAGAAAGAATATATCTATTACACCCTCCTTATACTTCATCAAATCTGATTGAAGTTTCGAGAAAAGAGGTGGAAAATGCTATTCACTTACATGGCTTTGAAGAGTGTGACATTAGTCTTAATGGTATAAACGAAGCAGTCAAATTTCTCAAAGAGAAGTATATTGAATCAAAAGAAACTCAGGGTATTGATTTGCCATCATCGAAGCAATTAAGAGAACTCTTGAAATATGCTAGTGATGATGTGCTGTTAGAATATTTGAACAAAGCTAAAAGAGAATTAATTCCAGAAGGAAAACTTGATGCCGCAGAATCCATAGCCTTAGAGTTAATGAAATTAGAAAGGGTAAATGATAACCCTGAAATGCGAGGGAAGGGGATAGATATTCTCGATAAATGTAGTCAGGGAAGGGAAAGAGTGAAAGAATTAGAATTTGGAATATCAAATAAGCAACAAGAAACTTGGAGAGATAGATTTCCCTATGTAGTGGATATTTATTCAATAGATTCTATCATGGATTATTCCAAATCAATTAAAGAAAGAGGACATTTATTGCCCATAAGCAGGATAGGTGCTTAACGATGGAAACAATAACTTTCTATTCGTATAAAGGTGGTGTTGGACGCACATTAGCCTTAGCTAACATTGCGATTTATCTTTCCCGTTTTGGTCAAAATGTTTGTATTATGGACTTTGACTTAGAGGCGCCCGGGCTTCATTATAAATTTCCACAATTTGTCAAAGCCACCGATATTAAGAGAGGTTTGGTAGAATTCATATATGAATTTACACATAATAAAGTTATTCCACAATCATTAAATGAATTTACTTTAGAACTCTACCCTTCGTCGAAATCCCAAAGTGGAATCCGATTGATTCCAGCCGGCGATGTTCTTTCTCCAGATTATTGGCGAAAATTAGCATCAATAGATTGGCATAGTTTATTTTACGAAGAGGACAGTGAAGGTATCCCTTTCTTCCTTGAACTGAAGGAAAAAATAAGAAAGGAATATAACCCTGATTTTTTACTCATAGATTCCAGAACAGGTGTAACAGAAATGGGCGGCTTATGCACTTCTCTTTTACCAGACGAAGTGGTGTTTTTAATTGTCAACAATCAAGAGAATATTGAGGGTGCGCGTCAGATACTCCGCAGTATTCAAAAAGTTGAGCGATTGCCAGGACAAAAGCCAATAGGAGTAACTTTCGCTCTTAATCGTATTCCATTTTCAGAAGAGGAGAAAGATAAAGTATTAGAAGAGCAGATAGTAAAAGACGTACAAAATTACCTAAACGAGCCTGTGGAAGATTTAGAGAGTCAATTAAACGTTCAGGATATTTGTATACTTCACTCGGATAGAGAGTTGGAATTATCAGAATCTCTGAGAATAAGCCAGAAAGGAATTACCAAAGAAACACCTTTGTTACGAGATTATCTAAGACTTTTTTCTAAAACCATTCCTGATGAGGTTATTAGACCAAAACTTGATAATATTCTTGAGGAAATCGTTACTAATGCAAACCTATTTGAAGATCCAGATAAAACTCAACAGGAGTTAGAGGGGCTTGTAGCAAGTTATTTACATCCAAGAACTCTTGAGAAACTTATAGAGTTCTATATCCTTCGCAAGGAAGGAAGGGAAAAGATTTTGAATGCATTTCACGACTTATGGAGAACATTTGGAATTGATAATTCTAAGATGTTATCCAAATACGTAACTCTTTTTATGAAATGGGATTTATCTTCATGGAACGAGCCAAATTTTGAATTGGCAATAATAGAAAAATATTTAGAATCAAGTCTAGAGGATAGAATTGCGGTTGAGAGGAGATTAGCTAAGGCATATGGGGAATATAACAAACCTAAAAAGGCTTTAAAACACTATATTCAAGTTTTAGAGGAAGTTAAAGAGAAAGACAAAATTCTTGGAGAAATTCTCGATATTTATATTGAGAAGAAGCTTTATGACGATGCTATGGGTTTGTTCGAGAAATATTCTGATATTATTGATAGTGATGCATCTTTACGTGTGAAGAAAGTAGAAGTTATGTTTAAAGTAGGTAAGGTAGAAGAAGTACAAAAACTGCTTGATGACGGTGGAATTACAGAAAGAAATCTTTTTGATGAAAAACCATCTTTATATGTTGGTATAATGGAGAGGTTAGGACAATCAGATGAAGCGAATAAGAAACTAAATATGATGCTAAATGCGGCTTTAATGAGTAGAAGTTTAAGAAGATTAGATGAAGTGGGGGAGATTTTTTATAGATTGAATAGAGCGGATGAATTTAAAAACAAAGTATCAGGAAAATACCCCGAAGGTGATGAGATAATTCATCACCTAGATATGCGATATCGTTACTGATATTAATTGGTGCTCTTTTGAGCATCTGGGCGAATGAGTGAAGCAAAAGCGAAATCAATTTTCTAAAAATGAAAAAAATGATAGTAGACAAAACCGCATATCGTGCGAACGATATAAGAGGCATAGCAGACACCCAGCTCAGTGACGACTTCTGCACCTTGGCTGGACTGGCATACGTAGAGCTACTGCGCAAGCACCGAGGTAAAGAGCCGCAAGAGCTAAGAGTGGTTGTGGGCAAGGACGTCAGAAACAGCTCGCCGAGATTGAAAACCGCCTTTGCAGACGCTCTTATGAGCAAAGGTGTCCACGTCATAGACATAGCACCAGCGGAAAAGGTGAGCTCCACACCACTAATGTATTTCGCGACCTGGCTATTCAATGCGGATGGCGGCGTGGAAGTCACGGGCAGCCACCTGGACAAGGAATGGAACGGCTTTAAGCCCTGTATTGGCACGGAAAGCGCCACGGAGGACCAAATACGAGAGATGTTGCAAACAGCGAATCAGCTTGAAGAAGGATTTACACCACACGTAAGCAGTGTTAAAGGCGAGCTTGAAGTGGTGGACGTACTGATGGATTATCATGCGATGATAGTTGCGAACGTTGTACTGCGCAACAGATGGAAAGAGCTGGCATTAGGCGCTCTTGCGGGCAAGAGTTCTTTAAGAGCCGCACTCGCCATCGCGGAACAAGAGCTAGAAAAGCTACCGGTGGCCAAAAAGAAGCCGTTGACCGGCTTAAGAATCGTTTATGACGCCGGAAACGGAACTACGGGGGTGATAGCACCATCGCTATTCCGTGATCTGGGCGCCGAAGTATTCGAGCTCTATTCCGAGCCGGACGGTAATTTCCCTAACCATCTGCCCGATCCCACGATCCCACGGTTCCTGGAGGATTTACATACCGAAGTAGCGCGAAAAAGCGCCCATATCGGGCTGGCCTCCGACTGTGACGGTGACCGAGCAGGAGCAATATCGCCGACTGGAAAGATGATAATCGGTGAACAGATACTCGCTCTGCTCTGCAAGCATATCCTAAAGGAGCATCATCATGCAAAGATCGTTTACGATACCAAATGCTCTGATGCTATACGAGAGATAATCATAGAGAATGAGGGCGTGCCGGTCGAGTGTAAAACCGGGTTTTCGTTTATCAAATCGAAGATGGAAGAGCTAAATGCAGTGGCAGGCGGTGAGATGTCAGGCCATGTGTATTTCGCGAAGAATAATCGTGCAGACGATGCAGTATTCGCATTTTCCGAGCTTTTGCTGCTTACCGCCAAGGAATCAGAGACTAAAAGTGACGTGAAAGTGGTGGATGTGCTGCTTGAGGACTTCTTGAAGCGATACGTGAACACGCCTGAGATACGTATCCCCGTAGTGAGCGATGAAGAGAAAGGGCGTGTTTGCGATGCCGTGGAGGACTATTATCGAGAGCTTGCTGCAACTAACCCCGAGCTATATAAACGAAGGACAGACGAGAGTGGTAATGATATAGACGGTGTGAAGATAGAGTTTATGAAGGAGAACGGCTGGGCACTTGTACGCCACTCGAACACATCGCCTGTGATAATCCTGCGGATGGAGGCGCGGCACGAGGAGGGACTCAAGAAGATAGAAGAGCATGTATTGAGCAAATTCGCAGAGTTCAAAACCGTGGACCTGAACGCGGACGATTATGTCAGAGCGATAATGGAGCGAGTACCATAAAATCTAAATGAACCGAGAAGAGAAAATAAAATATATCGAGCATCCCTCGGATGTCGGATTCGAGGTGTATGGCGACACGTTAGAGGAGCTTTATGCTAATGCCGCTATCGCTATGTACAGCCTCATAACCGATGTAGACGAAATAGAAGCGGATGTGGAACGAGCGATAGAGCTAAAAGCCGAAGACTTTCTGAGTTTGATGTTCGATTGGCTGGACGAGCTGATTTTTTTGTTCGACTCGGAATCGCTGGTCATGAACAAATTTGATATTACCGTGAACGAAACCAATTTTAGTATCTCCGGTAATTGCAAAGGCGGTAAATTCAATCCCTCAAAGCATGTATCCGGCATAATAATAAAAGCGGTTACATATAACATGATGCAGATAAAGAGTAACGAAGTTTGGAAGGCAAGAGTCGTTTTGGATGTCTAAAAACCCTTTTTCTAAAGAAAATTTAGAGGCTTTACCGAAAAAGGCTCACGCAGCAAACTTTTTTTTTTCAAAAAAAAGTTTGATCAAAAATAGGGATTTCTGAATGATTTGTGAGTAATGAGTGAAACTTATAAATACCTCTTCAGCCATATCTATTCTTCAATTTCTTTGATATTATCTATCTCAAGGAGCTTACGAGAGCTGAGCTTAAGGAGCTGGTTAGAGAAATAGCTGTGATTGAGAAAGACGAGGCGTTCTTGAGTAAAAGGAATGTATACGGGCAGAAAATAGATGCTGTTGGTGTTCTTACCGGTCGCAGTCCGAGAATGGCAATGCTGCTTTACGACCTTATGAGCAAAGGCAAATTAGTGGATGTTGAGAAGGCTTTCTTTAAACTGCTCGATGAAAACACACCCTATTATCAGGACGTTTTTAGATTGCTCAGCGCGGAGAAGCGGAAAGTATTTGATACGCTCATAGCCATCGGAAGACCGGCAACGCCAAAGGAGATAGCGAAAAGGGCACGGCTGGATGGTAAAAGCGTGAATACGCAACTAAAACGGCTTGAAAAAGAGGGTTACGTGCTTTCGCGGAGAATGGGTAGGAGAACAAAATATGAGGTGAGGGAACGGCTATTCAGGTTGTGGCGGGAATTGAGACGACAACCTTTTGCGATGCAAAAGCTTTCGATTTTAGTAGAATTTCTGGAGCTTTTGTATAGCATTGAAGAAAGGAAAGAACGATTTTTAGGGCCATTTGCAGGTTTGGGAGAGGCTTTAGATGCAACAAGGAAGAGTGAGGCGAGTTATTGGTTCTTGAGCCTTCCGGGGAAATATAAAAAAGAGTTGATACCGCGAGTTGTAAAAGAAGTTTATGAAGTAGGGGAGGTTAGACTGTTAGATGAGCTGGTTTACTGGGACGTAGAATTAAAAGCTTATGCGGATAAAGCGGAGATTAGGATTTTGTTTGAAAAAGATAAATATGAAAAGCTTTTGAAAAAGGCTGAAGCGATGATTAAAGTAGAAAAAAACAAAGCTTCCTATTGGTGCTTAAAAGGCAGGGCATTAGTAATGCTAGAGAAAGATGAAGAAGCATTAGATGCTTTTTCGACATCCCTCGACTTAAATCCTGAGGACGCTAACGCTTGGCGCTTTAAAGGCGCGGCATTAGTAGGCCTTTGGAGACATGAAGAAGCATTAAAGGCAGTGTCGAAATTTTTGGAGTTAAGTCCTGAGGATACGGCTGTTTGGAAGGCAAAGGGATTAATACACCAGGGAATATCATTAGATGAATTTAATAGCAACAATTGTGGTAATGCGTTAAAAATCTGGACGCCGCTATGGATGCTTTTGATACATTTCGCAGTCTTTTAAAAGACGAAAAGGAAGCAAAAAGAGAGATAAACAAAGCCCTTACGGATTATATGAAGATATTAATAGATACTAAAAACGTTGAAGCCGTAGATATGGCTTTAGAATCTATTGGAAAGAATAAAGAGAAGCTTAAAGAGTTATTTAAGCCCGTTACAACCGCAGTAGAAATCGTGAAGAGCAGAGATGTAAGCAAGTATTACGAACTTCAAGTAGAAAGAAGAGAGGTGGTAGCGGACATAGTTAAGAGGCTTACCGGTTCTGAGGAACTATTGCCTGAAGAGTAATAAGGGAAGCTAACGTGAATAAAATAAAAACCTTGTATCCCCATTCTCTAGCATAATACGCATACACACCACAGGCGTCAGACCCACACAGATCACGCCTGATAGCTTTTGTTGTGGTCAATGAAGAATGGGAAATGCTTTCAGCTCTTCCAGATCATAGACCATAAACTCGGGGTTACGGAGTTCTTCTTTACCCTCAATACTCTCTGCTATAACGCCATAAAACTCCCGTTTAGCGCATCCTTTTACATGCCATTCGACAAGCTTTGCCTTATCTCTAAGCGCATGTAATAGCTTCTCGGCTTCTCGATAGCTTAGCGTTCCCCCTCTTTATCTCAAAATGCTATTTGCTTTCTTTTACCATACGGGTAGATGCTTCTCGTTTTCATACCTGTAAAATTCGTTATCTCCGTTGGTTTCGTATAACCATAAGCGAGGGCATTGAGAATGGCGAAATAGGTCTTGAGCTCTTTAAACTCCTGCGAGATTATATAATATCCCGTTCCTGTCTTTTGTATTTATAAATTCCAGCAGAAGTCTTGTCTTGCCTATTCTTCTTCTTCCGTAAAGTACAATTAACCGCCCTTTTTCTTTCGCCCACTCTTCTTCTAATAGCGAAATCTCCTCCGCCCTATCAATAAATTCACTAATCATGATTAGTCCCAATTGTAATTAGTCATTATATTCATAGGTTTAAGCATATCTGAATTTTACCGCAGAGCACATAGAGGCATCAGAAAACAGGAGCAATGGTTGAGTTCGTCTTTAAACTCTGCGATCTCGGCGGTGATAAATAACTATTTTTAGACTGTGCCGGCCCTTATCAGTCATAAAAGGTAGTTTTCAAAAAGCCTCATTAAGGGATAATCATCATTTTCATCTTTTTCTGAATCAATGTTGAAAGGTGTGTTTCCAATTCCATCTGCAGTTAAGGTAACCGCATTTCCTTTTCCACCTGCATCCACAACCGGCTGACCAACCCCTTTTAGTGTAACTGATTTATCCACAACAACATTCTCGTAGTAAACACCGCTATTAACGCCTCATATTTCTTAGATCGAGTGATAACATCCTCTAACAAATTCCCGAGCTTCTTTCTGTCACGTGAACTAGCGGTGGCATATTGCTTATTGAATATCCCGTGAAGAATAAATACACAATTGTAAGAATCGTGTGCAAAGCAAATAAACTATTTTCACCTACACTTATCTACTGGGGTGCCTATCCCTTGTCTCCCATCTCCCATCTCCCATCTCTCATCTCCCATCTCTCATCTCTCATCTCCTATCTCCCATCTCTCATCTCCCATCTCTCATCTCTCATCTCCTATCTCCCATCTCTCATCTCCCATCTCTCATCTCCCATCTCCCATCTCCCATCTCCCATCTCCCATCTCCCATCTCCCATCTC
>CAZOEM010000002.1:0-27048 GCA_964578735.1 uncultured Halobacteria archaeon
TAAGAAGAGGGAGCGAGGGCTGTCGCCTATAAGTAGAGCCATCCAAAGCTTTGAACTCGGAGAGAAAGTGCACATCCGTATAGACCCCAGCATTCATAAAGGTATGCCGCATCACAGATTTCACGGCTTGACGGGCGAGGTGAAAGGGACGCGAGGGAGAGCGTATATCGTTGAGATCGCTGATTCGAAGCGAAAGAAGGATTTATTTATACGCGCTGAACATTTGAGTCCGCAAAAAGGAGGGACTTAATATTGTTACGGATTTTGAGGGGCTCTCCAACAATTCAAAATCAATTGTGAGACAGCCCCTAAAACCTTTATTAGCGCCCTCTGTTGAACTTTGACTTTTGCTCTTTTTTTTGCAGATACTACGTATGGGCCCGATGCGATTTGAACGCATGACCTCCGCCGTGTCAAGGCGACGTCATTCCAACTAGACCACGGGCCCTATAAGCAGTTATAATAAATACGTGCTTATAAAACAAACGTATTTCTATGTGGTTGGGATTATGAAAGGAGATTTGATTGTTGTCGGAGTGGGTCCGGGAGGAATAACCGCAGGGATGTATGGCTTGATAACCGGATTGAAGACACTGGTGGTTGATAAGGGGATATGCGGCGGATTATCAAATGAGCTGGAAGAAGTTAAAAAGGTAGATAATTAGAGATAATGATAATTTATTGAGTTAAAAATGGAACTAAGAGAGATAGGAGTTGACGAAGCGGGCAGAGGTCCTGTAATAGGGTCCATGTTTGTTGCTGGTGTTTTAAATTATGAGGGGCTGGAAGAGATAGGGGTAAAAGATTCAAAGAGATTGAGCCCTTCGAGAAGAGAATACATGGCGAAGATTATAGAGGATGCAACTGAGGTTCATATCCTAGAGATGACTGCAAGCGAGATAGACAACGCTAGAGAAGATCGTACTTTAAATGAACTCACGGTCGAGCTCTTTTCAAAAGTGGTCAACCATTTTCAGCCGGGCCGGGCTTTTGTTGATGCGGCAGATGTAAAGCCCGAGCGGTTCGCGGCTAATCTTAGGTCGAACTACAATGGGGTCGGGGAGCTTGAAATAATCTCTGAGTGGAAAGCAGATAATCGCTACCCCGTTGTCAGCGCAGCATCAATAGTTGCGAAGGTACACCGGGATAGGTCGATAAGAGCGCTTGAGGTGGAGATAGGAGCAGAGATAGGAAGTGGATACCCTGCGGACCTGAAAACCATTCAATTTCTAAAAAGGTTACTAAAAGGTAAAGTGCCGGATGATATACCCTCTTACGTGAGACGATCTTGGAAAACTGTTCATTTATATATGCCTAAGGCGTAAAGTAAATAAAAATGGTGTCCCCAGAGAGTATTGAGGAAAAGAGGAAGTATAATGGAAAGAGGCGGAGAGGGGATAACGCCAAAGCTGATGCGGAAGAAAAAATAAAAGAATGCCCCGAGTGTGGCTCTAAGAACTTGGTAAGAGATTATGGTAAAGCAGAGCTTTTCTGTGATGCTTGTGGATTGGTAATAGCCGAGGATATCGTGGACCTTGGACCGGAATGGCGAGCCTTTGATTCCGAGCAGACGTCAAAAAGGGCGAGGGTTGGAGCACCGATGACGTATCGGATACATGACAAGGGCCTTAGCACACTTGTCACCTGGAGTTCACCGGGTCAGGGCCAATATAAGCTAAAAAAATGGCAACAGCGGACTCATATTGCGAATACAACAGAGCGGAGCTTTATTTTCGCTCTTTCTGAGATAGACCGGATGGCAAGTGCGCTTAGATTACCGGTAAATATCCGTGAGGCGGCATCTATGTTATATAGGAAGGCAATGAAGAAACATCTGATTCGCGGGCGGAGCATAGAAGGAATAACCTCTGCGATCTTGTATGTTAGTTGTAGGCAGTATGGTGTGCCGCGGACTCTGGAAGAAGTCAGGGATGTAGCCCGGGTCGGGCAGAAGGAGATAAGTAGGGCATATCGATTCCTTTTACGTGAGCTAGACCTGAAAGTCACGCCTGCTTCTCCTGTAGACTTCGTGCCTCGTTTCTGCTCCCTGCTCAGGCTGAGTAGTGATATAAGGTCAAAAGCGGTAGAGATAATAAAAAAGGCGTCAGACGCGGAACTGACCAATGGGCGAGGACCGATAGGAATAGCAGCCGCGGCTATTTATATCGCGGCTATATTAAGTGGTGAACATCGCACACAGAAAGAAGTATCTGATGTTACGGGCGTGACCGAAGTTACGATCCGGAACCGATACAAAGAATTATCAGAGCAGTTGGATATAGATGTGTTGCTATAAACCTTTTCTTTGTAAGAAAAGCTTTACCAGAAGAACTTTTTATTCGTTCTGATGATGGCCCTTGCAGCTATCTTCGCAACCCTTAATGGCTCGGGCACTTTGCCATGTAAGATGATCTTTTTAAGCAGCGCACCAGCTTCGGCTTTTTGTATGCCCAAAAAACGTATTAATATCACTAAATCATCATGCAATTTCACCGGCACACGGTTTCCAAGCATTCTATAGGCTGCTATCCGTGAATCACACTCACATGCTGCAAAATGCTTGGTTATATGCTCTTCCAAACCTTCCGATTCCTCGTATGTGACACAAATAAGCGGAATACGGAGCTTTTTGTATACCCTCTTTATATCCACGATGTTAAACCAACTGATGATGCAGCCATTTAGCATCATCACATTTATATCCTCTCGCTGAAGAGATGTGAATAGGCGTAAAATCCCGTCTGTCGCATCCATTCCGCCTACGGCTATACGATCGAAAGCAACGCCGTCTATAATCTTATCTGACCGCATAACGACACCTGCAAGCACTGACTTCTCTTCTCCGCGCTTGAAGCTTTCTGCAATACCAAGTACTCTTAGCCCCTTTTTATTTACATGCAACACCATCACAAATAAGGGGCTCTCTCCCGCTCTTTCTGCTCCCTATACCTTCTTCTTAACATCGGGTCACTATTCATTCGCTTTATCTCCAGGTCCAATTTCTCATCCAGCTTCGCTTGCTTTTCTGATATATAGTCAGTAGAAAGCGCATTAACAGAATCAGAGGAATATTGCTGCATACCGGCCATTATAATGGCAGGGTCAGCCTTTTGAGGCGAGACCAAACCGAAAGGTACTGGTGCGCCTGCACCCATAAGCGTTCTTATCTCATCATCTGTTTTCCCTACTTCAGAGCCAAATCCTATCGCTTCATTACGTCCCGTATGCTCAATTTTTATCTGCCACATACGCTCAGGGCTGGAGATGAACATGTCATACCGACCTTTTGGATTCAGTCCGGATAGTACTCTCCAGTCTTCCCTATTCTTGCTCTTATCCCATTTCTCTTTTAGTATCTGTGTTATTTCCGCAGATGTTTTTATTCCCATTTTCAAGCCTCATAGTATAATAGAGCTATAAAGATATAAATTTTACTATTCATTGCATTTAAAATTTGGGTATTCTATTTGATGATTGCGATAATCCTTGCAGGAGGGAAGAGCAGCAGAATGGGGTGGCATGAAGGGGGTGAGAAAGCAGTTACAAAGATAGATGGAAAGCGGCTAATAGATTTGGTTGTCAATAGCGTTTCCGAATCAAAAGTGGCTGATTTTATCGTGGCTATCTCTGACAACACACCAGAAACAGAGGAGTATTGCAAAAGCGTAAGGTATAAAACAGTAGTAACACCCGGGGATGGTTATCATGATGATTTGCAATATCTACTCCAGCGTTATCCCAAATTCATATCCGTTGCATGTGACATCCCGTTTTTAAGAAGAGAACATATTAATGCGATGATAGACGCTTTTTCTTCGCACTGCATCAGCATCACCGGTGCAGTTCCTCGGGAGATAGTGCCAAAGGAGGTAATACCGAGCTACACGTTCGTGCATGAAGGTAAAGAACTCGTTTCCTGTGGCATCAATGTGGTTACAAGTTCTAAAGATTCGATACCCTTTTTGTTTAATGATCCTTTACTTGGCATAAATGTTAATACACCTGATGATTTGCGAATAGCAGAAAAGCATTGTTAAATTTCGTGCGTTTCTTTCTTTCCTATCTTCGTGCCGTATTGCCTCGTCTTTATCGTCAGCATCCTGGTATCTAGTTCACATATCCCGGGCACGCCTTCTTCTATCAAGAACTGCTCTATACTTCGAGTACCTTCATAATGTGAAGGGAAATCGCATTTCTCTCTTACCACGAAGCCTTCTACTTTTATCCCGTCTGATTGGAATTTAGCACCGCTCACGCCATAATTCCCGATGAGTGGATATGTGGGCATTAATATCTGGCCCTTATACGAGGGGTCGGTCAGAGCTTCTTCGTAACCCGTAAACGGGGTTGCAAATACGAGTTCGCCTAATGCGGCTCCTTCCGCGCCCCAACCTTCTCCTTCTACTACTGTTCCATCTTCAAGAGCGAGAATTGCTTTCATTGTCTGTATCCTAAAAGTATCTTTCTAATTAATAGAAATTTAAATTAAATAGCACCAAAAAATAAAACAGATTATTATAATCCTGATTATCCTTATTCTAGATACTATGGGTCCTATATCGGAATAAATCAAATAGATTCTTGAATCTACAGAAGCAGCAGGAATAACCAAAGCGGAATGAAGAGTATCTCCTTGTCTCCGATTTTCTCCGGCTTAAGCATATCCTTAGTCACGATTATCCCAATGTTCAAGTCGAAAGTGTGCATGAATTCTATGAGCCCTCTCGTATCGGCTGTTACCGGGTGCTCGCGATACTTAACCTCAACAGGGATAATGAGCTTTGAATCGTCATAGACAAAATCTACCTCATGCTTGTTCTTCCAGTAATAGGAATCGAAAAAGACCTTTCTTCGGTAGCCGCGTTTAATGAGATGCCAAGCAACGACATTTTCCGCTGATTTACCTTCATCCATATCCAAAGTGAGCGCCCTTCTCAGCCCCTCTTCGCAGAAGAAGAGCTTCTTCTCTCGTTTCTCAACTGCCTTTCTCGTGCGGGTATAGACATCGGCTATGGCGATGAGCATGGAGCTTCGCAGATAATACAGGTAGAGCTTCAAAGTCTCTCTGTCCACACCCAATCGTTCTGATAACCCTCTATATGAGAACCGATTGGTAGAAAATAAGGCGATGTCTCTTACCAGCTTCTCAAGCAGTATAGGGTCCTTCACCCTGAATACACTGACGATGTCCCGGAATAATATAAGTGAGAAGTAGTCATCAACAAGGACTCTGCGCCACTGCCCCATGTCCTTTATCTTGAACCACTCGGGATATCCACCTATGTCAAAATATTGATTCAGGAGATATGACAACTTTTGTTTTTGTGTAATCACAGCGAAGTAAGCGTTCTCTATTTGCTTAAAATTGTCAATACGGACATGCATGGTTTCTGCGGGTAGCGTTATCCCATAAAACGCCACAAATTCACTGAATGTGAGTGGAAAAACGTCTATAAACCTTATCCTTCCGGCAAGGCTCTCGGAAGCATCC
This sequence comes from uncultured Halobacteria archaeon, assembly GCA_964578735.1. GTDB lineage: Archaea > Halobacteriota > Syntropharchaeia > Alkanophagales > Methanospirareceae > Methanophaga. Next base: position 5,492 of record CAZOEM010000002.1, read on the forward strand.
TTGTAGAGTAGTGTCTTTGATGACCCGGAAACAATGAACCTGCATTTTGCATGTGCGTCAAGGTAATATTTTAGTTGTAGTTGCCATCCTTTCCAAACATGTATTTCATCCAGGAAGACGTATACATTTTCCTCGGCCGGGTTTATCCCTGTGAGTTCATGGTATATATTCAGGATGTCGTGTACAGAATCAATTTTGCCCTGGAGATCGTCAACTTTAGCGTAGACTATCTTTTGCGGCTCGGCATCTGCGTCTCTCAAGAGATGGTCAATGTACTGGAACAGTATTGTTGTCTTACCGCTTCGCCTTATTCCCGACAGACAGACGATCCTTTCCAGCTTCTCAATCTCTTGTATCTCATCGAGGTATTCGTGCCTGACAATACCTTTGTCCGCAGGCGATACTTCTCGGGTTTGCCACCAGTAGTTTCGCGTCTTCAGGTAGCTGATAACGAACTCATTATTATCCATATTACAAATGTAGTAACCAAAGGAGATATAAAAGTTGCGGTGTCTGTTTGCATTATCAAAGAACTTCTATCACAACGGTATGCGTCATCAGATTGATTTCTTTTATCCGCCCCTTTGTGTTTTGGGTCTCGCCTAATATCCCCCGGAGCTTTATATCTTCTCCCTCTATTCCTATCAGAACCACGTCCTCCATAAGTAATTCTCTACCGCTTCCTCTTTCTATTAGCACACTTGATTCGCACATGATATATCTATTAGCACACATCATAAAAAAGGGAGTGAGATGAAAACCATAAAGGACACAGCAATTACACTTTTACCTTTAAGTGCATCACATGGTTTAATGCACATCCTGGCTACCGTACTACCCGCACTATCTCTTTTAGTGAAGGACGAGTTTCAATTATCGAACACCACGGTAGGACTGCTTTCTTTTGCTTTCGCGGCAGCTATAGGATTTGGCGGCATACCCTCAGGCATGCTATCTGATAGGTCCGATGGAATAAAGTGGATATGTATCGGATTCTTCTCCACTGCCCTTCTCTCTGCTTTTTTACTCATCGTGCCGAATTTTTTATCTGTTGCCCTTATTTTCATCGCCATTGGTTCTCTTCTCAGTTTATATCATCCCACAGCTCTATCGTATATCGCGAAATCTTTCGGGGACAAACGCGGGAAAGCATATGGAGTGCATGAGATCGGAGCGAGCATAGGGGGTGCCATAGCACCATTAATAGCGGGATTCATTTGTCTCTTCTACGGCTGGCGTTTCGTCTACCCTGTTTTGGCATTCCCTGCGGTTATTCTCGCTCTTTTACTTATTGGATTTCAAAGTGGCGTGAAATGTGGTAGAAAGAGGCAAAGCAGAGAGGGGCAATCCAATATAAATGACCTAATAGTGTTTCTTCGCCAAATCATAAGAACCGGTTCGATAAGAAAGGTTTACATAACCGAATGCATATTTGGGTTTGTTTTTGTTGGCGCACTGACCTTCGTCCCCGTTTTCCTTGATGAAGCAAAAGGGCTGGACCCGGAGCTTGCAGTAACGCTAACGTGCGTTTTTACAGCAGGTGGCGCGATAGGTAAAGTTATTGGTGGGCATTTCTCTGACCTCCTGGGCGAGCGAAAGGTAATGGCTATTGGTTTTTTTCTCACTGCACCACTATTTTTTATTCTTTCCTTTCTCCCTTTGTTCTGGGCTATTCTAACATTGGCAGTTGCAGGCACGATTTTACCCACTGTTCTCTCGGCAATAATAACTTCAGTAGGCAAGGAAATAGAACCGTCAAGGACAGGAATAGCGTTTGGTTTCTTGCTGCTGGCGGGATACGGAGTCGGGTCTATTTCGCCTCTCCTACTGGGTTTGGTGAGCGACAGTTTTGGTATTACTGCAGTCTTCTATCCTATTGTGGTAGCTATTTTAGTTGGTGGGATACTGAACAGCGCTTAGAATGCGAATCGGTAATTGCTCAAAATGATGTGGATTTCGAGCATTTAATTGCAAAAAGCAAATGAAAAAATGCATTTTGCATTTTGCATTTTGCATTATGCGGTAATCTCGTTGTTTATAGCGAAAAGAGATAGAAGATGGCATATCCCACAATAGAGGGCGTGGAAAATTTGTATATGTAATATTAAGAATAAAAAGAAGAGAAGATGAATGGACGAATGATACAGACGCTGATACCGCGTGAGTTTTTTGTCACTTCCGGCGTAGGCATGGACTCCGATCAGGCGGCCGCTTTTGACTTCGCTTTATGCGATGCCGGGATAGGCGAATGCAATCTGGTAGGGGTATCATCTATACTTCCGGTAAAAGCAGTAGAAAGGGAAAGAAGCAAAGTGATCATAACACCAGGGGAAATAGCCTTCTGTGTGATGTCAAGAGCAGATGGTAAATCGGGCGAGGTAATTGGCGCGGGTATCGGATACGGCAGAATGGTAGAAGAAAATGGGAGTGGCATCATCTGTGAGCATCATGGACATCATTCCGAAGATTATCTGGCTGAGAAAATAAGGGAGAAGCTATATAAGATGGCGGAAATCCGCGCTAAGGAGATTGTTGTGAATGGCCTAAGAGCGAAGTCCGTAGAGGTAGAAGGCGGAAATTTCGGGTCCGTGGTAGTGGCACTGGTATTTGTATTTTGAGTGAAAATGGAATATAAATTAATATCTGATGTCCTATTATAATACAGGATGAGGTGAAGAGAGAAAGTGGACTTAGAGGAGTTACCCGGTGTTGGCCCCGCAATAGCGGATAAGCTGCGTGAAGCGGGTTTTAATTCATTGGAAGCGATAGCAGTAGCGTCTCCCGCGGAACTGGTAGCGGCTGCTGAGATTGGTGAAGCGACATCAGCGAAGATAATAAATGCCGCGAGGGAAGCTGCGGAAATCGGCGGGTTTGAGACTGGTGATAAGATATTAGGGCGAAGACTGGAGATAGGCAAGCTAACTACGGGGTCTAAATCATTTGATGATCTATTAGGTGGTGGGCTCGAGACGCAAGCGTTAACAGAGTTTTATGGCGAATTCGGCAGTGGGAAGACGCAAATAGCGCATCAACTCGCAGTAAATGTGCAGTTACCACCGGAAAATGGGGGCTTGAATGGCTCTGTTATTATCATTGATACCGAGAACACATTTAGACCGGAAAGGATAAAGGACATGGCGGAAGGTGCTTCGATTGATCCGGATGAGATTCTTAAAAATATACACGTTGCACGTGCTTATAACTCAAATCATCAGATACTGCTGGTAGGGGAGGCGGAAAAGCTTGCAGAGGAGCTGATAGATACGGAAAAGCCCGTCCGGTTATTGATAGTTGACTCAGCAACTGCTCATTTCAGAAGTGAATATGTGGGACGGGGGACGCTGGCAGACCGACAGCAGAAGATAAACAAGCATTTACATGACGCTCTCCGGTTTGGCGACCTCAATAACGCCGTGGTGATGATAACCAACCAGGTGCAGGTGCGGCCTGACGCCTTCTTCGGCGACCCTACAAGACCCATAGGTGGCCATGTGGTGGGGCATACCGCTACTTTCAGATTATACCTGAGAAAGTCAAAAGGAGAGAAGAGAATAGCACGGTTAGTTGATTCGCCTAACCTACCGGAAGCGGAAGCAGTGTTCACTGTATCAAAGGTGGGAATTAGGGATTAAAGCATAAAGCATAAAGCATAAGCATAAAGCATCAGCACAAAAACAGATTTACTCTTCTGACTCTAGCTCATCTTTACAACTGTCGCAGAGCATCAGCCCGTCTTTCATTTCCAGGTAATTAGAGAAGGTTCCACATTTCTCGCATATGCCCTGCGCCATTCCCTCATCCTCTTCTATACCCATTATATCTCTTTCCACCTGCATCTCTATCAGATCGGCCAGTATCGAGTTCATCTGTGAGGAAACAGAGAGTATATCTACATCGGCTACTATGCCCACCAACTTGCCATTTTCTATTACCGGTAGCTTCCTTATCTTCCCCTTCGCCATTTTCTTTACTATATCCGATAGACGATCGTTCGATGATGCAGTTATTATAGGTGCAGTCATGACATCTTTTAGCTTCACCGCGCTCGGCGGGATGTCTTTACTTACCAGTTCGCTAAGTATATCCCCCTGTGTAACTATGCCTTCCGGCCTACCACTTTTGAGTACGACAATACTATCCACATCGTACTTCTTCATCCGTTTGGCCGCTTCCGTAACGTTCATGTTCATACTTCCGGTCACTACCTCCCGCACCATTATATCCCTCAGCGGTACATCCGTTTCCATTTGTCCTCACACAATTATAATATTATAATGAAAGTATGTTTAAATATTGTTGAGTAAGGGAATGAAATACGTAATTTTAATAGGCGATGGGATGGCGGATTATCCTATCCCTGAGCATGGCGGTAAGACCGCTTTACAAATTGCAAATACGCCGAACCTCGATTTCATTGCTACCCGGGGCTTTTGCGGCTTGGTGAGGACCATACCAGCGGAAATGGGCGCCGGAAGTGATATAGCCACACTATCTATTCTTGGCTATGACCCCGCGCTATATCATACCGGTAGGGGTCCGTTAGAAGCGATGGGGATGCATATACCCCTTGATGATGGGGCTATAGCTTTTAGATGCAATCTTATAACGGAGGCAGGGGGGCGTATAGTGGATTACAGTGGAGGACATATAACAAACGAAGAGGCGCGGGAATTAATAGCTGCACTTAATGAAGAATTCGCGGATGCAGCAATTAAATTCTATCCGGGGGTTAGTTATAGAAATATTCTGGTTCTTAAATCAAAAGAGCTCTTGGAAGGCGGTGCACCACCCCATGACATAATTGGTGCACAGTTAGAAGAGAGCCTAGCAAAAGAAGGGCTGCTGCGGGATATTGTGCTTACTTCGAGAGCGATTTTGGAAAAGCATGAAATAAACATGAAAAGGGCAGCGAGAAATGAAAGGAAGGCGAATATAGTATGGCTCTGGAGCGGTGGTAAAAAGCCTGTAATGCCTGCCTTTAGCGAACTGTATGGCGTGAGTGGTTCAGTGGTTTCAGGCGTGTATCTAATAAAAGGTATTGGGCGCTGTGCGGGCATGGATATAATAGATGTGCCTGGCGCCACGGGCTATTTTGATACGAATTACAAAGGCAAGGTAGAATATGCATTACGTAGTCTGAGGACGAAAGATTTTGTTCTGGTCCACGTGGAAGCGCCGGACGAGGCTGCCCATATCGGCGATCTGGATATGAAAGTGAAAGCGATAGAGGATTTCGATGCGTTGGTAGTGGGCGAGGTCCTAAAGGGCTTAGCGGATGAATTTGCAGGTCCGGGTTACAAAATTTTAGCCATGCCTGACCACTACACGCCAGTCTCTGTTGGAACACATACAAAAGAGCCGGTGCCTTTTGCAATTTTTTCTTCGCATGTGCGAAGTAAAATGAAGAAGGGTGGGTTTGATGAAGCGAGCGCGAAAAAAGGTGAGTTAGGTCTCTTAGATGCACGAGCACAGGATTTGATGCGGCTTTTCTTCCGCAACTAACTACTGCACAATAACCTACATCTTTATATATACGGAAAACGAAATAGTTTGATACATAAAATGGCAATTGTCTCTGAAAGTATAAGGAAATGTCCCGAATGCGGATCAAAAAAGGTAATAACTGATTCTCGGCATGCAGAACTTTACTGTGCTGATTGTGGAATAGTGATCGCAGAGAATATCGTGGACCTAGGACCCGAGTGGCGTTCGTATGACGAAGAGCAAGCTACTAAAAGGATAAGAACCGGTCCTCCTATGAGTTATAGAATACATGACAAAGGGCTGGGTACTCCTACGCCCGGGTTACCTGCACGGACGAGGCGATTACGCGGTATAAGTATAGATTCCAGTGATAAGACGCTTGCTTTTGCACTTGTTGAGATAGATAGGATGGCATGTGCCCTTGGACTGCCAAATAACATCAAGGAGGCGACATCAGTGTTATATAGGAGAGCAATGAAGCGCGGATTAATCAAGGGACGGAGTATAGAAGAGTTAGTTTCGGCAATGTTATATATTACTTGCAGGCAGTATGGTGTTCCACGAACACTGAAAGAGATGGCGGAGGTCTCAAGGAGCCCATTAAAGAAGATAAGGCGCGCGTACATATTCCTTTTAAGGAAATTGGAGATAAAGCTTGCTCCTGCTGATCCTGCACGCTACATCCCACGTTTCTGCTCTAAACTTGGGTTGAGTGCGGAGATAAGGGAAAGGGCCATGATAATACTGCAAGATGATGATGGAACGGGGATGGCAAAAGGTTGGGGTCCCATAGGGACCGCGGCGGCGGCAATATACATTGCCACTGTTTTAAGTGGCGAATATCGAACTGAGAAGGAGATAGCCAAAGTTGCCGGTACAACAGAGATTACCATCCGCGATAGGTATAAAGAACTGGTGAAGCGTTTAAACATAGATATTCTCAGCCCATCAGGAGACGGTAAATTCCTGGGCGTTGGAGTTGTTTGAGTTCTTCTTTAAAGAGGGCGGATAACTAATACCTTCTTCCCTTTTTCTCGTGCCTTTTTCTCCTCCGCTTGATCCCAATCAGTATTAGGTGGTGGTAAATTCAGAGGGTCCGGCGTTTCCCATTTCTTCCACAAAGTTACAACAGGATGGTGTACACGCTTAAGAAACTCCTTCAGTCCCGCGGGGTCTATGCAGTCTTCCTCTGTTGCTATTTTGTCACACATCTCTGCGGGAATGAACTCGGTAAGAATTTGTTTATATTCCTTTGGCATCCATACGATACGATTCCATCCGCCATCGGCACGAACGAATTTACTCGATCTCGGCGTTCTAGCCGATATGCCACAGTATCCATGATTCTGCTGTCCACCACTTATAAGCCCCGCGAGTTTAGAGAATGTCAAGCCCAAAGGCGTTTCCCCTCCATATCTACGGTCTACCAGTCCCAGGCCGTCAACATCGGGAATATAGAATATAGCAGCCTCGAAACATCCGCAATTCGTCTGCGGATATGTAATCGAAGAGTACATAACCACGCGTTTGTAAGTCCTGTTTGACTTCTCGTATATCTTTTCATTTATGCCCGTGTATTCTCCGCCTTCCGGGTCCACACATTCGCCCTTCGGCATCTCAAATATATACCCATACGGGTCAAGGTCACACATTACTTTTGCGCCTATCCATGTGATTATCCCGCAATATGGCGGTCTATCCGGTGCAACTGCGCATACATGACTCGGCGCGAACGTCTGGCAGATAGTGCAGCCATAGAAAGTATCGGCGTCATCGTCAGAAAACGCCCTCGCACGCTTATCCACTCGCTCCCAGTAGGGCATGGAAACGTTATCTATTATACCCTTTGTGAGTTCGGAACCACCTAAATCGTCTGTGGCTATAAGAATCTTCGCATCTGCCTTCTCTACCAGAGGGAACTGTATCTTGCAGAGGTTTATCATCGCTTGACCAAGATGCTCAAAGTCATGTTTATCTGCATTTTTTTTGTGCAATCGCAACCATATCGTGTCGCGAGTATTAAGAAGCATCCACCCTTCTCCTTCTTCCAATGCGAAATACGTCCACCGGGTAAGCAAATCAAGATAATCTTCTGTTAATTCCTTACCATAATATCGTATCCAGAAACCAAAAGGCAGCGATTGCCCCGCTATTTCCTTTATCTCCGGTCCTATCACCTCCACACGACCATCTTCTATCGTATCCTCTTCTTTTACCACCTCGATGAAGAAGTAACTACTGTATCTCTGCTTCGGACCTCCTAATTCGCAATACATGTCATGTTTCCTCACCCTCTGCCCGGCCTGCCGTGGAGATATGTCATAGGAGATACCAGTGAAAAAATCGTCCGGATTCGTTGGTACATGATGAACCTTTCCTTTGGGTAAGGAATCCCATATCTCTTGCCTATCTTTCGCTTGTTCTTCTTCTTCTTCCTCTTCTTCTTCTTCTTCTGCCATCTCTTCTTTTGTCATCCTTAGATTACTAAAGTATCCCTCCATTTATCCATTGAAAGCATATGTATAGAAAATGCAACTTTCTATTTCTTTATTATGGGCGATAATATCGAGCCCTACACTTTCTACCACACTAACGTAACTGCTCAATATTCAGTGGAGTTATAAATATCAAACTCCAAATCAAAAACAATACCAAATACTAGGTTGTGCCGTGCCTTTTTCGTTCACTCTTCCGGATAATAAATATAGGTTTTCTTCTCCTTTCCATCCAATCTAACATCAAGTGAAAATTCTAAGAGTACATCTCTTCCTACAAGTGCCTTGCGGTCTGGATTTATTTTATCTTGTCCTTGACCAGTCGCTTTCTTCAATCAGAGGGGGTTGACTAAACACAAATGGGAAAAGATTATGTTCCTCTGCGATCTTTTTCAACTCCTCTTGAGATGGAAACTCTCTAAGATTGTCAGACCATTTGATAACTTCCCTGTCGCAGACCAATATCCATTCAGCACCTAAAGCCTCAAGCTGCTCACTTATCCAATCCTTGTTCTCTTCCCAGGCACGGTCTTTTAATCTCTCAACACTTTCTGGTGGAAGTTGCAGATAGTTCCCCCATTCTACTGAGAATGGATCTGCCATCTCCACAAATACCGGATTAATGGTCTGTTTTGCGATGTAGACAATGAATGGTTTAATCAGTGGAAAGTCTTCCGTTAGAATTTTATCAAGTTCTTTTATGGTATCTGCTGAGGCTATTACTTCTTCATTATGGATAGCAATCCGCTTGCCTCTGTATTCGCTTACCACATCATCAAAGTGCTCCTCAAGCCATCTCCTCTCGCCATACTCTTCTGGAGCACTTCTCTCTTTCAATCCCTGCTCGATACTATTCATTAGTAGTTACCTCTTTTTGGCATGAGTATAATAAATCGTGCACCTTTATCTTTATCTCCGCCCTCAAAGATAATCCCTTTATGTGCCTCAATGATCCCTCTGGCAATATTTAAGCCAAGGCCACTTCCCCCCTCTGATCCCCTTGCAAAGAAGGGTTCAAATATCGTCTCTTTCAATTCCTCAGGGATACCAGGACCATCATCACAGACCTATATGGCTACTAAATCTTGCAGAGCCAGCTGACTTTTTTCCTCTTCTTCTGCTTCCCTTATCCAAATATGGATGTTCTTATTTAAAAAATCAATACACTACTTTAAATCGGTGTTAATCAGCGTTAATCTGTGTCTTAAAAATCATTAGAAAATGATACAGTTCTGGTAAATTATTATTTGTGAGTTCCCTTAATGTTGCACTGTACCACTCTACGTTTTAATCAGGTCCATTTTCTATTCCGAGAAATATTCCTCTCCAAAAGAGCAATGCCAGCATTCAAGCGTGCTAAGGTCTGTTTCTGGACTGTGAGATCATACATTGATAGCCAATTGACCCAGAACTCTTCAATCACTTGAAATTCATGTGCCTGGCTTGAAACAGTAATTGAAGTTTTGCGTGATCCAACCAGTCTTAGATAAATCTCATCGGCTTGTTGCCAGTGCTTCAACGCAAGGTCCATCTGACTATCCGAATAGTAGATAATCCCTAAGTTGGTATATGCCGCTGCAACCGCTGTTTGATCTTCCAATCCTTTAAAAATCTCTTTAGCTCTCTCACATAGATCAATCGCCTCTTGGGATTCACATAGGGTCATCTTCAACCGTGCAAAATCCAGTAATACAGGACCAATGTTCGTAATGTGCTCTATATCTTGATAGAGCTGCAAGGATTTGGTATATAGCTTTAGAGCGAGTTCGTTGTTTTTGGTGTGGTGAATACGTGCAAAGCAATGCCACACCTTTGCTTTCCCGTATGTGTCTCCTAGTTGCTCGAATAGCTGGCGTGCTTGCTGATAGAGAGGCTTTGCAGCGCCGACATCTCCACTCTGCTCCAAAGTCATACCCAATCCACAGAGCACATGAGCTCTGCCTGGTATGGCTTGGAGATCTTCAAATAGCAGCAGTGCTTGAAGGTAAGCATCTTGCGCTTCTTGCAAACGACCTAATCTACGATAAGCGAGGCCAAGCTCACTCAGAGCCCCTGCTTGTTTGCGATCATTTTCTGTCTTGCGGCCTTCATCTAACATTTCCTCTAAAGGTTTGACGGAAAGTTGGATTTGTCCGGTGCGGGCGTATAAACTGGCAACGGCTCGCAGACTGTCGCCCAGAGGTAGATCAACAATTCGTGCTCCTGCTTCAACTTGAGCTTCTTCGCTTGCCACATCTTGAGACCCTTTTGCACGCATATCCCTCAGCAAATTGAGGGCTTCTTCGTGAGACTTCAAAGCATCATGCATATTACCCATCGTGAAGTGCAAATTGCCTAAATCTCTAAGTGTACTTGCTTTCATCACCCAATCGCTTAGAGAATCAAAGGTAGCAATAGCTTTGTAAAGGTCGTCGAGAGCTCTGGTGCGATCACCTAATTTGATATTGACCTTTGCAGCAAGATGCAACGCACGCCCTCGCAGACTGGGAGGAATTTCATGGCATAACAATGAGTCTATCAACGTTTTGGCTGTATCCAATTCTTCCTTTGACTCCCATGCTTCTTGAAGGAGAGCTACTTGCGCCAAGGTCAACCAATGTACGGTAATTCTTGGCAGCTCTGACTCGGGCGGGTGCGCTTTTAAAAGAGACTCACAGTCGCCAAAACGCCAAGTATTCAGAGCGCGATAGAATTCAACACGAAACATCTTTAAAGCCTCGTCCGGATCAACAAGGAATCCATGATAGATTTCTTCTGCAAGATGCGAGAGATTTGTGCGATGCCGAGCATGATAGTCCCGTAGCTGCCTATTCCAAAACACCCAGTGGCTCAACCTGCGTGCTTGAATGCGTAATTGTCTCCGAGCCTCTTTTCGTATCATGTATGTTCCCCCCAATGCTGGCACCGCTTCACAAAAGGCGAAGCGAACTAGAGTTTGAAACAGGCGAGGGGCGCTGGCTGGGTGGTCATTACCTAACAAGACATCTAGAATCTCCTCATTAAACTCACGTGGTATCGATGCTAGCATCGCAGCATCACGCTCATCTCCACGAAGCTGTCGGAGCAATAAAGACAGTAAAGCCTCATCCAAATCATTTGTCTGCTCAAGACTAGCAAAATCTGTTATTCTAAGTTCTTGCCCCGTTGTCTCTCTTTTTTGTTGGCACAAATCCGCAGTTAGCCTGAGGTGATATGGGAAACCCTCAGTGAGCTCGACAAGATAACGGCGCAAAACTGGATCGTTTACCTCTCGACACTCTAAGTATTCTGCGGCATCGTGTGGTTCCAAGTTTTGGAGCGCATCATAATGATCTATAAACTCCCGCCGATCTGGGCTGTGGCGTTCCCACTGTAGCACTTCTCGCCCAAAGATAACCTTGAGGATCGAACCCGCTTCACTGCAGAACTCGCTCACGAACCAATCGTCAACTGTGTGCTCGGCGAGCCGCTCAAAGCCGTCAAAGATCACAGAGATACGAAAATGGCCATTCTTACCTCGATGATGTTCATCTCCCATCATTTCTTCGAGATCACGTGCCATAGCTTTTGGCATTGTGCGTAGCAGTTCGCGGGCGTCCATTTGTTGGAGTTGAGCTATTCCGCCACGATCAAATTGTTGATTGATCCAATGAGCTGCCGATTGGCTTAATTTTGCAAAGGCTGCGATGGCTTTTGGTATATTACCAAGAATAGGGATAACAGAAATTATGTCAGCAACATCTTCAAGCTCTGGAGGAAAGCGGACTTTGGATATACGATGTCCTGTTGTCTCTTTCCAGTGTCGTGCCCAAATCAAGTCGAAAGTAGGAAACTTCAAGCCAAACTTACCCAACTGCCTACGCATATGTCTGAATGTTTGCTCACATGAGCGCGGACTGCCGTCAGGCTCGTAGTCAATCACAACATAGGGCGCTTCGGCGGACTTCAGAAGACGCTTTTCTGCCATCTTTCGTACGATAGTCTTACCAATTCCGCCTTGACCGTGATACACAACGACTTTCGATTTGACATTTGGTTGCCATCGTAGTCGCTTGGCAATGTCCTCAAGAACCTTTTCACGATTAACATACCATGCCAGCTCTTGTTCCTCTGGGGTCACGTTCGGGTCGAAAAGTTTCATAAAAAACTCCCATGCCTAAATAGTGCATAATGTTCTCGGTGTAAAAGAAGTTCGGCAAAGCCAAATTTAAAATCATCATCTATACTAAGGCGCTCCTCTAACTCCTTAGGATTATATACTAACGGAGATATAGGTATTTTGTAATTTGGATTATAGATTATCTTTTTAACCTGTACAAATCTATCAACTCTTCTTTTATTTGTATTTTTCATTTTACGTCCACCTTGATCTTACCTATTATCCTTCCTCGCTATCAACCTCGGCACGAGTGTCGAATACCGACCCAATTGTATCCCGTACTTTTTATTATACTCTTCCATATCCATCATTTCGCCCGACCTATGCCTCGCCCGTTTAATCTTCATGCCTTCTATCTCCCAGCCATGTTCCTGCTCCAACTTCCTCAGCAATTCCGCGCGCCGCATCACATGCAATTCCTGCTCCGATCGCACATACAAATGCCAATCATCGGAATAGTCGCCAAAGAATTCCTTACGTGCCTCGTTCTCCGCTTCTAAACTGGCAAGTCGTGGGTCCCGCAGCGCAAGCGGTCGGTGCAGCAATTTAGCACACATCGCTATTGCTTCCTCTTTCGTATCCACGGGCACGAGCATGTGCGTGGGGCAAGGCTCAACCTCTTTCTTCTCGCCCGTAACGCCGTCATACATCCACCATTTACTCCTGTCCTCTTTATCGCCCAAAAAATATCGCTTGAACTTGAAGCCGGAAGGACCGACAACTACCGGTATGCCGGACCTTACGAGTCCGGAAGCGACAGAATACATCTCCTCTGTCGCGGCACCCCACATTATAACTACTACGGGCAATCGCGCATAGAGATAATCGGCAACCTGGGTCCAGTTAGCCTTTGGTGTGTACCCACTGCCGATCAAGGCACCGCGATAGATCGCAGCGGGGACATGCGAGATAGCAGTGCAGCCGCCGAAATTCACCAACCCTTTTAGCACGCCTGCCGCGATGTATTGTTCGAATAAAAAACCGTTTTCGTCGAAATATTTCGCAACGTCTGCGGCAACGCATCCGGAAACAGTGACAAGAGCATTCCGTTCCAGGAAATAGCGTGTCATTTCCGCTACTTCTCGCTCCGAACCCGGATAATTACCACAGCCGATAATATTAATCATCCCGGGGCCGTTACCGCCGAGGATAATCCCAAATGTCAGGTCCCGCCACTCTAACTCTGACATGGGGCCCCTGCCAGCCCGCATAAGGTATTTATCCTCTTTTAGCTTACCTGTTGTGGCAGCAGCACTCATAATCAAATCCATTATCGGGACTCCTTCCGGGCACGCTTTTTCACAATCACCGCAGAATATACAGTTATCGTAAATGTCTGCGAGTGCGTTCACGTCATCCATCGCCTTGCTTATTGCCTGCTTACCGGGACATACCCCGATACAGATGTCGCATGAGTTGCACCTCGATGCTTCTTTCTTTAGCTCTGCCAACAAGTAGTTCTCTTTTCTCGTACCCTTTTGTTTTATAGCAATCGCTAATCTAACGGCGAGTTCGCCTGCTTTCTCCGGAATTGTTATCGTAACGCCTGGCAAGTCATTTTCCATTATATCGTTAAGTATATCATCAACAGAATCATCAGACCTGTCTTCTAATCCATTACCTGCTTTATAACCATATGCAATCACTTTCGCATCTACTCGCTTCGCTTCTGCGACCAGATCAAATTCCAGACACGTCTCACTGGCAACAACTACATCCGGTATGCCCGCTCTTGTCACCTTCCTTGCCTTTACTGCGGATGTGAGAACCCTGCCCCTTTTATAAAATCGCGGTATGTCATGCCCTACCGCACCCACGCCACATATCTCTATCGCATCCTCTAAACCATCCCTCTTTAAGTGCTCAACGGCGAACCATGCAGGCAGGAAATTATTGCCGAAGAAAACTATAACCGGTTTTGTTCTATCGACTGCACCCATTCCAACTACAATCTCAACAGGAGGGGAGTCAGAATATTCCGTTGCCGGATGGTTACCCGCATTGAAGAACTCAAAGCAGCACATCTTTATTGTTTCCGCTATCTCCATCACAAGGAAGGTAAGAGAACCTGCATGCAGAGCCTTCTCCTCAAACTCTATTACGCTCTCAGCCCCGAAATAAGCGGCGAGTAGTAACTCTGATAGTTGCGCTTCTGCGTATGATAACGCTCTATCCATATCATCTAAATTATTCGTGTAAAATCCCGTTAGCATGGATGTGTTCATCGTGGGATACGTGATAGAACTACCGATGTCAATCTCCTTATTCCGCCCGAAGACTTTTATAGTGAAATCGAGCAAATCACGTGCAAATGTTAATTGCTTGAACAGCCCTTTACATGACTCCTGCAAGCTTAGCTTCGCCTGGACTGTCTCTTCCATATTCATAGGAGTACCCGGTATGCTAGTGTATACTGGGTGATACCTGTTCAGAAGCACACTATCCCATTCTGCGATGTCAGACGCATGTGCTAAGATATTCAATTTCGGTTTCCATTGTTTCACCCTTCTTTCGCCCATCTCCTTGATTATATCAGCCGCGATGTCCTCCACTCCCCTGAGGTCTCGCACCACTTCTTCGAGATATACTTCAATATCGCCCACTTTCACTATCCCTTTTTTCGCTTCTTCTTCTCCCGCTCTCAACGTAGCAAACTCATCAGGGTCCATTTTTCATGACGCTCTCCTGCGCATTGTCCTTCATTTCATATTCCTCCATTAGCGTACGTACCTTTTTTAAACACAGAGTAAAGATAGATACTGCTTTGCAAAAATCTTTAATTATGAAATATCAAGGGAGGATAGATTCTCAGTATGTCTAAAAATACATGCGCGTTGCAGGCGCGAAATGGGATAAGAACAAAAGGGGGATATGCAAAAAGATGAGCAAAGGCGGTAGAAGTGGCGATATAAAAGCGGCAATGCGTGATACTGACGTTTACATCGCTCTTTCAACCCCTGCCCCGGGCATCATAAAGCGAGAATAGGTGGCGGATATTGTGCGCGAAGCAGTTGCGAAGCAGTTGCGAAGCAGTTGCGGTGGCTATGAAAACAGTAGAACAGGGGCTGGCGGAAAGAAAGGGGGGCATAGAAGAGTTGGACGCAGTGGTACAGTGGTACAAGAGAAAATATTCAAGAGAGAATAAGTTTTTATAGTGGCAATTCTATTACATATTATAGTAATTTGGTGGGGACATGAAGTAGATGTATTT
Source organism: uncultured Halobacteria archaeon (assembly GCA_964578735.1). Classification (GTDB taxonomy): domain Archaea; phylum Halobacteriota; class Syntropharchaeia; order Alkanophagales; family Methanospirareceae; genus Methanophaga. The sequence continues at coordinate 20,820 of CAZOEM010000002.1, forward strand.
TCACGTCCGACAATGGATACTTAAGCCTAATTTGATAGCCAGTAAATCTGATTGGTTAAGGTAGGTGTGTGCAAAATATTGTCAATTTCAACACTGGTTGATCCTGCCAGAGGCTACTGCCATCAGAGTTCGGTTAAGCCATGTTAGTCGAGGGTGCTTCTTCTTCGGAAGAGGTAACCCGGCGTACGGCTCAGTAACACGTGGATAACTTGCCCTTGGGTCCGGGATAACCCCTGAGAAATTGGGGACAATACCGGATAGGGCATCGATTGCTGGAATGCACGATGTCCAAAAGCTGAGGCGCCCAAGGATAGGTCTGCGGCCGATTAGGTTGTTGTTGATGTAATGGACCAACAAGCCTGCAATCGGTACGGGTTGTGAGAGCAAGAGCCCGGAGATGGGTTCTGAGAAAAGAACCCAGGTCCTACGGGACGCATCAGGCGCGAAAACTTTACAATGTGCGAAAGCACGATAAGGGAACTCTGAGTGCCTCCTAAGGAGGCTGTTCAGGTGTGTAAAAAGCACTTGAAGTAAGGGCTGGGTAAGACCGGTGCCAGCCGCCGCGGTAACACCGGCAGCCCAAGTGGTAGCCACGCTTATTGGGTCTAAAGCGTCCGTAGCCGGCCAGGTAAGTTCTTTGGGAAATGTAACCGCTCAACGGTTAAGCTTTCAGGGAATACTGCTTGGCTTGGGACCGGGAGAGGTCAGAGGTACTTCAAGGGTAGGGGTGAAATCCGTTAATCCTTGAGGGACCACCAGTAGCGAAGGCGTCTGACCAGACCGGGTCCGACGGTGAGGGACGAAGGCTAGGGTCGCGAACCGGATTAGATACCCGGGTAGTCCTAGCTGTAAACGATGCGGGCCAGGTGTTGGCATTACTGCGAGTGATGTCAGTGCCGAAGGGAAGCCGTTAAGCCCGCCATCTGGGGAGTACGGTCGCAAGGCTGAAACTTAAAGGAATTGGCGGGGGAGCACCACAACGGGTGGAGCCTGCGGTTCAATTGGATTCAACGCCGGGAAACTCACCGGAGGCGACAGCAAGATGAAGGTCAGGCTGAAGACCTTACCCGATTAGCTGAGAGGTGGCGCATGGCCGTCGACAGTTCGTGTCGTGAAACATCCTGTTAAGTCAGGCAACGGGCGAGACCCGCGCTCACAGTTGCCAGCATCTCCGCAAGGAGGATGGGCACTCTGTGAGGACTGCCGCCGCTAAGGTGGAGGAAGAAGCGGGCCACGGTAGGTCAGTATGCCCCGAATCCTCCGGGCTACACGCGTGCTACAATGGATAGTACAATGAGTATCGACCCCGAAAGGGGAAGGTAAACCCCTAAAACTATCCTTAGTTGGGATCGAGGGCTGCAACTCGCCCTCGTGAACCTGGAATCCGTAGTAATCGCATCTCAAAATGGTGCGGTGAATATGTCCCTGCTCCTTGCACACACCGCCCGTCAAGCCAGCCGAGTGGGATTTAGGTGAGGACGTGTTTTTTGGCATGTTCGAACCTAAGTCTCGTAAGGGGGGCTAAGTCGTAACAAGGTAGCCGTAGAGGAATCTGCGGCTGGATCACCTCCTAAATTTTTAAAAACCAATCAGAGCTGAAAGATTATCAAGTTAGGTTTGAGGTCTAGTTTAAATCATAGTATAGCAAACAAATAGCTGGGATAAATTTGGGGCTCGTAGATCAGTGGAAGATCGTCGCCTTTGCGAGGCGAAGGCCCTGGGTTCAAATCCCAGCGAGTCCATGTTCAAGGAATGTGAATGCACCTAACGACTTGCTTGTTGTTAGGGAAGTTACAGATGGCGGTTGCTGCCAGATGAAGTTATCATACGCACTTTGCAACTCAGACATTTAATGAGCTCAGCAAGGTTATATGCTGGTGGTTTATGCCATTTAGTGGATGGCTCGGCTCAAGCGCTGATGAGGGGCGTGCCAAGTTGCGAAAAGCCTCGGGTAAGCACAAGGAGCTTTAGAACCGGGGATGCCCTAATGAGAACTCTTGACATTTTTATGTCGATCCGTAAGGATCGGGGACGCTCTGAATTGAAACATCTTAGTAGGAGCAGGAGGAGAAATCAATTGAGATGCCGTGAGTAACGGCGAGTGAAATCGGCACAGTTCAAACCGAATTCCTTCTCGAAAGAGGGGGAAGATGTGGGGTTGTAAGTAGGACTCATATAAAGCCCGCCCTATTGAAGTTGAAGTCCGCTGGAACACGGCGCCATAGAGAGTGAAAGCCTCGTAGGCGTAAGATAGAGGGCTTGAGTCTTTACTTGAGTACCGTAGGTTGGATTTCCTGCGGGAAGCTGGGGGTTACCAACCTCCAAAACTAAACACGTCTTGAGACCGATAGCGTAATAGTACCGTGAGGGAAAGCTGAAAAGCACCCCAAGTAAGGAGGTGAAAAGAGCCTGAAATTAAATGGCGATAGAGTGATATGGCTTGAAAGTGATGACGTAGTCTGAAGGAAAATCTCGTGAGGGATGTGTACGAAGATTGCAGAACAGAGTTGTATCGTACGTTCTGGAGAACGGGCCAGGGAGTATATCTCTGTGGCGAGGCTAACCCGCAAAAGGGGAGCCGTAGGGTAACCAACAGTTCGCATCCTATGTATGGAGAGGAACGACGTATGAACTGCGTGGAGTCACAGGGATATGACCCGAAGCCGGGTGATCTAAGCGTGGGCAGGCTGAAGTTCTCCGAAAGGGGGATGGAGGGCCGAACCGGTGATGATTTGCAAATCTCTCGGATGACCCATGTTTAGTGGTAAAAGGCCAATCGAACCCGGCAATAGCTGGTTCCCCTCGAAACATGCCGTAGCATGACCCGGTCTGAGATGGATAGCGTTGTAGAGCCACCGATTGGGGGATCCGAAGTCGAAAGACTTCGCCCCCCTGTCAAACTCCGAAGGCGCTATCGTCGTAGAAGACCGGAGTCCGGGCTGGGGGGTAAGCTCCCAGTCCATGAGGGAATGAACCCTGACTGAGGTTAAGGTCCCTTAGTGTCGGCTAAGTGTTAACACTAAAGAGCGTTGCAGACCACAAACAGCTGGAAGGTTAGCTTAGAAGCAGCTATCCTCTAAGGAGTGCGTAACAGCTCACCAGTCGAGGTTTGTGGCATCGAAAATGGATGGGGCTTAAGCCGACCACCGATACCTCAGGGATCTGAAAGGATATCCTGTAGAGGGGCGTTCTGCCTGGGTAGAAGCATCCCTGTGAGGGGGTGTGGACCGTGCAGAAACGAGAATCCTGGCGATAGTAGCAGCATAGTCGGGTGTGAATCCCGATCGCCGAAGGGGCTAGGTTTCCTTGGCAATGTTCATCAGCCAAGGGTTAGCCGATCCTAAGATATGTCCTAATTGGAGCATGTCAAATGGGAAGCAGGTTAATATTCCTGCGCCATTCAGCCTATGTGCTTCGAGCACACCTGACGCTTCCGGGTAGATTGAGCGGCGCTGTCACGCCGTCCAAGCACCGAACCCTATGGAGAGCCGTAATGGCGAGAAGTAGGCGAATGTGTGATGGCGAAAGTCAATTAAGCCCGGGAGCCCGTGAAAAGGGCGGCTGAATGTCCGTACCGAGAACCGACACAGGTGCCCCTAGCTGAGAAGGCTCAGGCGTGTCGGGGAAATCCAGCTAAGGGAATTCGGCAAATTAGCCCCGTAACTTCGGGAGAAGGGGTGCCTGCCTTGTAAAAGGCAGGTCGCAGTGACAAGGGAAGGCTAACTGTCTAATAACAACGTAAGTGATCGCAAGTCCGTAAGGATTAGTACGGTCACTGACTCCTGCCCAGTGTAGGTATCTGAAAGCCCTTTACAAGGGGACGAAGGACCTATAAACGGCGGGGGTAACTCTGACCCTCTTAAGGTAGCGTAGTACCTAGCCGCTTAATTGGCGGCTTGCACGAAAGAAGGAATGAGCCTTCTACTGTCCCTAGCTGGAAACCGGCGAAATCAACATCCTGGTGAAAAGTCCAGGGACCCCCAAGGGGAAGCGAAGACCCCGTGGAGCTTTACAGCAGCCTGCCGTTGAGTCACGCCTTCGGATGTATAGCGTAGGTAGGAGGCGTAGAAGTGTTTTCGCCAGGAAACACAGAGCTGCCAATGGAACACTACCCATCCGAAGTTGTGACCCTTACTCGAAAAGAGAACACCGGTAGGTGGGCTGTTTAGGTGGGGCGCCATGCCCTTGAAAAGATATCGAGGGCGCCCTAAGGTTGACTCAGGTGGGTCAGAACTCCACCGTAGAGTGCAAGAGCAAAAGTCAGCCTGACGTGACTTCGCATAGCAGGAAGTCACGAGACGAAAGTCGGGTCTAACGAACCTTTACGGCTCTTTGGTAGGGCCTAAAGACGTCAGAAAAGCTACCCCGGGGATAACGGAGTTGTCTCCAGCGAGAGTCCATATCGACCTGGAGGTTTGCTACTTCGATGTCGGCTTTCTCCATCCTGGCTGTGCATCGGCAGCCAAGGGTAAGACTGTTCGTCTATTAAAGGAGATCGTGAGCTGGGTTTAGACCGTCGTGAGACAGGTCGGTTGCTATCTATTGGGGGTGTTTGAGGTCTGAGGGGAAGCTGCTTTTAGTACGAGAGGAACAGAGCAGCGGCGCCACTGGTGTACCGGTTGCCCGACAGGGCATTGCCGGGCAGCTACGCGCTAATGGATAAGAGCTGAAAGCATCTAAGCTCGAAGCCATCCCTAAAAAAAGGCCTCTTTAAGGACACCGTTAGAAGAGCGGTTTGATAGAGTTGGGGTGTAAGAATCAAGGTGAAAACCGAGATTTTCAGCCCGCAGCTACTAACGTCCGCACTAGTAAACCTATTGCTGGGTTCAGATGAAATCTGAGTTGTGAAGTGCACTTTCTCTCTATTTTTTGATGTTTTTTTATCGGCGAAATCAAACTTTCTTCCTCTTTCTTAAAAGGAAAGTTTGTGCCAAGGTGGCGGAGAGGCACACGCGGCTGACTGCAGATCAGCTATACCCCGGTTCAAATCCGGGCCTTGGCTTCCCTGGCTATGCTTCTTTTTAAGACACAGATTAACGCTGATTAACACGGATTTAAATTGGTAAACTATTTACTGGGAGTTCCCTTACTTGTATCCATATTTAAAATCCTGATTATCTGAGTTCATCTGCGTCCGATTCACAATATATCCTCTATTATCCGCGCATAAGCCGGTCTTGTAATTACAATGCCTATCGCCAGTCCAACGATGGTTACAATGGCAAAGCCCTTCAATGTGCCAAGAGCCATAGAAAGAAGAGCTAGCATCGCCGCGGTAGTGGTCGCAACAGAAACGAAGATTATACCAAATGCAAATGAGACCCGTTTACGATACATGCTCTTAGTAGACTGACCACCCGAAAGCACTTCATCTGTTATTATCACTAATTGATCCACACCCGTGCCGATCACCGCGATTATTCCTGCAATGCTCGGCAAATCCATCTGCCAACCTATCGCCGCGGCAAAGCCCAATATCAAGATCACCTCGCTAAGAAGCGCAAAAAACATCGGTAATACTATCTTCTTCTCCCGGTATCGCAAGAAAACGACAACTGTAACGAAGATAAGCGCAAATAATCCCGCTATTGCTGCTCCTTCTTTGAATTTCGCACCTAAATAAGCTGGAATTTCACCGGAGCCGATTACATTCACATTTACTGGTAATACGCCCGCTTTTAAATGTATTATCAGCTCTTTTGCCTTTTCAAATCCTTCATCTCCCAATCCTGTTCCTGCACTCAAGTGAAAAGTTGGCTTCTCTTTTATATCTTCCGCCAGTTTCGGGGCTAAAGATGCACTGTAAACAACCACATCGTCAAGTAGCATTGCGAGTTCGTGATTCTCTCTATCCTCGGTCGCATTGTATTCAATAGCAGCATCTCTTAATGCAACCGCGCCTTTCTCCGTTAACGTAAATGTAGCACCCCATGTTGCATCTGCTCTCTCTCGCTCTGGTATTGCACCTACGTTTCTGCTTTCTATCCCCTCGCTGCCATAAACGACATGCGCAGTGATGTTTGCGATCTCATCCAATCTTTGTCCTTTCTTTATATCGCCACCTACACCTTCTGTCTGGATTCGTATCTCAAACTTCCCGGGATTGCCTACTATTCTCTTTGCCGTCCCAATGTCCACACCCGCAAGGTCAATAAGGATAAAGTTCTTTCCTACCGTTCTTGGCTTAATGTCCGCTAATCCAAGTATGTTTAGCTTTTCCTCTATTATC
>CAZOEM010000003.1:0-25829 GCA_964578735.1 uncultured Halobacteria archaeon
AAGTTGATTTTGTGCCTTATCTACCCCCTAAAAAATTAAATTCGAATTGCCTGTTGCAAATAAACACTAAGTTTGGGCTGATACGAGCGGGAGATGTCATACTTGATCTTGGTGCCGCACCCGGCGGCTGGTCTCAAGTTGCAAACGGGTTAGTTGGTGATAGCGGGCTGGTATTAAGTGTGGATTTACAGCCGATGAAAAACATAGCGGACATAATGATATTGAAAAGCGACATAACAAAGGAGCAGGAGACTTTAGCGGCTATCAAAGCTGTGTTGGAACTAAAAGGGCATGAGTTAGTGGATGTGGTGATCTCGGACCTATCGCCGCAATTGAGTGGAACTAGAGATTACGATCAGTTTCGCTCCTCTGAACTGAGCACTTCCGCGTTGAATATCGCTTCTGCACTATTAAGAAATAATGGCAACTTCCTTGCGAAAATATTTCAAGGGACTTACTATAACAAATTCTATAAGTGCGTGAAGGCGAAGTTTCGATATACTAGGGCACATTCGCCTGCAGCGTCTCGTAAAGGCAGTGCTGAGGTGTATGTGATAGGAAAAGGTTTTTCTGGTGAGAAAATAACTTGCTTAACTCTTGGGATAAACTAGAGTTCATCTAAAGGCCGCCCCACCTCTTCAATTTCTCTTGTGAAACATGTAGTTTCACCTCATCCTTTTTATATTGGGAAAAACAAAATAAAATGGGGGCTGTGATATTCAGGGGCCAAACTGATTTTACATATTGCAGCCCCTTCTCATACAAGACGAGTGTCATTTTTCTTCCACAATTTGGACATTTTGCTATGATGAGATATGTTCCGGGTGTGAAGATGTCCGGGTGCATCAGTTAGATATATTGCTAGAGGGTTATATTAATTAATGCTGGGCGAACGCAGAGTTATAATTTATATCCCTTAAATCCGTGTAAATCCGTGTAAATCTGCGTCCTAAATTAAATAGGCAAAACTTATACTTTATATACCTCTAGAAATCCCATATCCATAACCATATCCCTCCAGCTCGTTTATAACCTCTATAATCTCTTTACCATATTTTTTATTTTTGAACTATTTAAACAATCACCCATAATGGAAAAAATGCTGAAAAATATTAATTAAGGCAAGGAAAAATGACAGAAGAATTCGATGATCTGATAAATGAGTTGGAAACGGCCATACTGAAAGAGGAGAAGGAACTTTACAGTGAAAGGACACTGGAAGAAGCGTATAATCCAAAAAACGTTGGCATGCTAGAGGATCCTGATGGCTGTGGCAGAATAACAGGTTCTTGTGGCGATACAATTCAGATACACATAAAAGTTGCTGATGGTAAAATCGTAGATTGTAAATTCATAACAGATGGTTGTGGTCCGTCAACTGCAAGTGGTAGTGCAGTTACGGAGATGGCGAAAGGAAAGACAATTGAAGATGCATTGATGATAGAGGCTAATGCCATTTTAGCTGTTCTGGACGGTTTACCAGAGGAGAGTATTCATTGTCCTGTACTCGCTGTGAATACGCTAAGGGCTTGCAGAGAAATAAAATGGTAAATTTTATTAAGTGGCGTATAGATAAAGAAGCATGAACACCACCAGCATGCCCCCTTTGTATTTTAAGAGGAATCTTTTACATTTTAAGAAAACTAAAAATTTGATAGGTTATTTTCCGGCAACCCCTAAGGGCAGCTATTAGGAATTATAAGGATAAGTGATTGGTATTTGTATAGCTACTTTTTATAGACTACAAGATTACACAGATTTCCACAAGAAAATAAATTGTTGACACAGATTAACGCTGATTAACGCAGAAGAAATTAAATCAGTGTAAATCAGTGTAAATCTGCGTCCTAAATTAAATAGGTAGTGTGGTTATACTTTATATACAACGAATCACATATTCTTTTGTTAATCTTGTAAAATCTCGTAGTTTTTTCTATTTAGCTATACAAATACAGTGATTCTTTTTTTCACGTAATCGGCAAACTCAGCGCAGGTTGCACCATCTGAATATATTATCGGCCGAAAAATGATATGATATGATGTAAAAACGGGTCCCAATTTTTGCTATATGTTAAAAAAGTATGGGTTTTATATACGACATTTTGCCTTCTCTATAACTGATGGTATCTTTGAACGGATGGCTAATAAAAAGGAGGGATGTGGGGACGGATGTTGAGCCCTGTTGAACATTTACCGGTGCTTATCGTTGTAATATCTATGCTCTCCGCATTCACTATTCTGATCGTCGGGTGGCGCAACAAAAATGCGTGCCCATTCCTTTCCATTGTAACTATCATCATTCAACTAGTGATGGCTATTTTTGTCCTGAATTATGTCCTCACGCACGGAACCATATATTACTGGCTCGGCGGATGGAGTCCGCCCTGGGGCATAGAATATGTCGTGGATGCGTTGAATGCTTATATATTGGTTATTATCCTCTTTTTAGGCTTGCTTTGTGCAATACATTCAAAGAGCAGTGTAGAGCACGAACTACCAGGCAAAAAAGTCTCTTTCTTTACTCTTTATCAACTCTTTATTACTGGCTTATGCGGCGTCGCCGTCACCGGCGACATATTTAATATGTATGTCTTCATTGAGATACTGTCCTTATCTGCGTATGCATTAGTAGGATCGAAGGGTGGATCATCATTGAGGGCCGGCTTTACCTATCTCGTTATGGGTTCTATCGGTGCTTGCTTCTTTTTGATCGGCATAGGCTTTTTATATTCGGTGACCGGTTCGCTGAACATACATGACCTCTCGCTTTTATTGCCTCCGTTATACGGTAGTAAAGCAGTCCAAGCAGCTTTTATCTTCATCACCGTGGGACTGGGCATAAAAATGGCTATCTATCCGCTTCACACCTGGTTGCCTGATGCACATCCTGCGGCACCCAGCCCGATCTCAGCTATGCTGAGTGGAATAATGATAATGGTCGGTTTTTATGCATTAATTAGGGTCTTGTTCACGCTCTTCCCCTTCCACTATAATTACGGGCTTATCTTGCTTATCCTGGGGCTTCTATCAATGACCGTGGCAAACCTCTTTGCATACTTCCAGATGGACATAAAGAGATTGTTCGCCTACTCAAGCATTGTCAATGTAGGCATTATAACCACAGGAGCAGGAGTTGCCGCTTATATCCTATCTATCGAACCCGCAGGGACTATTCCGGAAGCGGCATCTTTAGCTATGGCGGGTGCTTTACTTCATATATTGAGTCATGGTATAGGCAAAGCGCTGGTGTTTCTGGGTTCTGGCAACATTCATGCTACTATCCATACCAGGGACCTTGCGAAAATGGGTGGCATTGCAAGGGATATGCCCTCTACCAGTTACTCAATGTCGGTAGGCTTGCTCTCTTTATTGGGCATGCCGCCTTTAATTGGCTTTTGGAGTAAATTCCTGATATTGATGGCTGTGGCAAAGGCGATTCAATCTATTGGCGGAGTGGTGATGGTTATGACTTTTATCATAATTTTATTTAATGTTATATACGCAGCTACGTATTATCTCAAAGTGGCAAAGGTTTTAATGATAGAAAAAGGGGCTGCCAGGACCCATGAGGCACCTTTCTCAATGGTATTCTCAGTTGTTGCTTTTGCGCTCGCCTGTTTAATTGGTGGTTTATTATTGCCCATACCACTCATTAAAGTAGCCACGAGAGCATCACAAATAATTTTAGGAGGCGGTTGAGGTGGTGGTAATAGAATCAATAAGACCTTTGTTAGCAATTTCATGCCCTTTCATCTGCGTCTTCCTTATAATGCTCTTTAGTAAGCGGCCGAACATAAGAGAGGGCTGCACGATCTTCGCTAGCATATTGCAGTTTTTGATCGTCTTTTCTATGGTACCAAGTGTTATAGAAGGAAACGTAATCGAATGTCCACTCTTCACTATATTTACAGGACTTGATTTTATATTCAGAGTGGATGCTTTTGGTCTTATTTTCGCTATTACTTCTTCTTTCCTCTGGATTCTGGTATCGTTTTACTCCATAGGATATATGCGGACACTGCGCGAACACGCCCAAACGAGATACTACGCCTGTTTCGCTTTAGCCATTTTCGGTGCGGTGGGCATAGCACTGTCCAAGAACCTGATCACCATGTACTTCTTTTATGAGGCATTAACAATATCAACATATCCGTTAGTGGCACACAATGGCTTACCCGAATGGGGACACAAGGCAGAGGAGTCCGAGGAGGCAGAGGAAGCGAGATTTGCGGGTCGTAAATACTTAGCGTATTTGCTCTTTTCCGGTTGGTTCTTCTTTGTTGCGATAGTGTTAACATTTTACCTTGCCGGGACGACGGACTTTGAGAACGGCGGGATATTAACAATTGCTTCTGCATCTCGCTTGACATTGATGATACTATTCGCGTTATTCATGCTGGGGTCAATGAAAGCGGCATATATGCCACTCCACAGTTGGTTGCCAACGGCAATGGCTGCGCCGACACCGGTGAGTGCGCTTTTACATGCCGTAGCCGTGGTGAAGGCAGGGGTGTTTGTAGTAGTCAGAGTTGTGTGTTACATATATGGTATCGAGTTGATGGGTGCGCTCGGACTGGGGATAATACTCGTTTCCATAGCAGCGTTCACAATGATTGTCGCTTCTCTTATTGCGATCGCACAAGACAATTTAAAAAGAAGACTCGCTTATTCCACGATAAGCCAGTTATCTTATATCCTCTTTGGCGTGGCGTTGTTAAACACTATGGGCGTACAGGGAGCAATGCTTCATATCCCTTTTCATGGCTTTATGAAGATAACGCTGTTCATGTGCGCGGGTGCGATAATAGCAGTTACGGGCAAGAAGAACATAAGCGAGATGGCTGGTATAGGAAAAGAGATGCCGGTAACAATGACTGCATTTACCGTAGGTGCACTTGGTATGAGTGGCATTCCACCAGTGTGTGGCTTTATAAGTAAATGGTATCTCGGCTTAGGAACGCTGGATGCACATTCTCTGGGTCTACTAGCGGTTCTTATGATAAGTTCTCTACTGGACATCGTTTATTTTTTCCCGATTATATATACCGCTTTCTTTGGTAAGCCCGAAGGTTGGACGGAAGGAGAGGAAGAGCCTAAAAAGGCAGAGATAAAAGAGGCTTCTATTTTCATGCTCATTCCACTCACTTTAACGGCAATTTTCTCTATTATCTTCTGCTTGTTCCCGGACACATTCTATATATTAGAGCTTGCACAAACCGCAGTTGCGGGTTTAGGAGGTGCATGAACTGGAGATGAAGATAACGATGGGGGTTTTGTTTGTGTTGCTTTATATAAGCATTTTCGCAACTATTCTGGCGGGGATACTTGCTATGTTGTTTTTACATCTACATCCGCACTTCTGGTGGGAGAATATCCCGGTCTTTAGCGCAGTATACGGTTTCGTTGGCTGTGTGTTCATCATCGTTGCGTCAAAAGCACTTGGGCATCACTGGCTTCAGAAGGAGGAGGATTATTATGATTGAGTGGTTTCATCCGGGATTCGTATTCCTCTTCGGCGCTTTTTTAGTGCCGCTATTAAAGGGTAAAGTGAAACAGGCATATGTACTCTTACTCCCGGCAATAGCGTTTGTAATTCTCCTTCTTATATCCAAAGGGGTATTCGGGGAAGGACCTTTCTGGCAGATGTCATTTATGGGTTATGAGCTTACCCTCGGCAGAATAGACCGACTGAGCATAGTTTTTGCATACGTATTTGTAATCGCTTCTTTTTGCATGTTCCTGTATGCAATACACATAAAAGAGGATTGGCAGCACGTGGCTGCATTAATATACATCGGAAGCACGCTTGGTGTAGTTTTCGCAGGTGACCTCTTTACTTTGTTCTTCTTCTGGGAGATAATGGCATGGTCATCGCTGTTTATAGTTTGGTATGGTAAGACGAAATCGGCATTCGGTGCGGGATTCCGCTATATCATGGTGCATTCTTTTGGCGGTGTATGCCTATTAGCAGGGGTTTTGATACATTTACACAATGGTGGTTCTATTGCATTTGATTCTTTTACCTGGGGCATGGGTAGCGAATATCTGGGTGCTTATCTAATATTCCTCGCGTTTATCATAAACGCTGCGGTTCCTCCTTTGGGCGCGTGGCTGGCGGATGCGTATCCGGAAGCAAGTGTTACGGGCGCAGTGTTCTTAACTGCGTTTACTACGAAGAGCGCGATATACGTGCTGCTACGTGGTTTTCCCGGTGTTGAAATTCTGATCTGGTTAGGCGCAATAATGGCACTGTATGGTGTTGTCTTTGCGGTGCTTGAGAATGATATAAGGAGACTGCTTGCGTATCATATCATCTCCCAGGTGGGCTACATGGTGGCAGGAGTGGGAATGGGTGTTTTCGGGACGGCGGCAGGCGAAATGGCGATAAACGGTGCTACTGCTCATGCTTTCTGTCATATCCTTTATAAAGCGGTGCTTTTCATGGGTATGGGTGCAGTAATCGAGGTAACGGGACGAAGGAAACTGACTGAATTAGGTGGTATCTACAAATACATGCCTATTACTTTTTGGCTGTACATGATTGGTGCGTTTTCCATTTCCGGATTCCCATTATTCAATGGATTCATAAGTAAGACAATGGTTGTCCACGCCTCTGCTATGTGGGATTATTCGACTATATGGTTGATGCTTGAACTCGCTTCCGTAGGAACTTTCCTTCACACAGGTCTGAAACTCCCGTGGGGTGTGTGGTTCGCGAGGGATACGCCAATATGCGAGGCGAGAGAGCCGCCATGGAATATGCTCGCCGCAATGGGTATAGCCGCATTTTTATGCACCCTACTCGGGGTGTATCCGGCAATACTTTATAACATTCTTCCATATACCGTTCACTATGAACCTTATGCACCGGGTCATGTAATTGCAATGAGTCAACTCCTCGTCTTTACGTTCATAGCGTTCTGGCTGCTAAGGGGCAAGCTTCATGGCACGCCAACGATTACGCTTGACACCGATTGGTTCTACCGGATACCCGGGAAAATGGTGATAAAGTTCTGCGAGGGGCCGCTGATGGCAACTGCAAAATATATGGACAACAGTCTAATGAGTATGGCGGTTTTTTTCCGCGGTATCCCGCCAAAGTCACAGACAGTTGTTGAGACAAGAATAGATAATGCGTTTCATGAGCGAGTTCCTGCACTTTTGAACTTCCAGAATATATATAATAAAATAAAGGAAGATAAGGTCCAAGAGATATCGTATAATGTGATCTACATACTTATCGCGATGATTCTCCTTCTAATATTTGTATTATTTGGGGTGATGACGAAATTATGATGCCCTATATACTCACGCAAACAATAATAGTACCGGTTATAGCCGCTATAGTCATACTTTTAACCCGGCGCATATTAGGTAAAAGAGCAGGTTTTATCGCCGGTATTGCTTTGCTATACACTACTGCTCTGCTCTGCATCATGAGCATCAGACTTTATCAGGGTACAGTAATTAGTGAGGGATTCGAATGGGGGCCCTATGTATCATTTGGTCTCTTAGCAGACGGTTTGAGTCTACCGATAGCATTGATAATAAATATTATCTGCACTGCTCTTGCATTTCACTCACTCCGCTATATGGAACAGAGAGTAGATATATTATATGGGGAAGAGGATGAAAAGACGAAAATCAACTATTACACCGCGTATTTCGGGCTATACCTCCTTGTATCCGCAGCTTTCATGGGTATCTGCTTTGCTACAAACCTCATAATAATATATCTCTTTATAGAATTACTCATTATCCCTTTTTACTTGTTAATAAGCTACTTTGGTTACATAGAACGATTTAGAGTAGCGGTAATGTGCTTCCTATGGGGCATTGTAGGTGGAACATTCGTCCTCTTTGCATCTGTACTTGTTTATTCTCAGATAGGCAGCTTTGAAATCTCGGAGTTAGATGCTCTTGCAGGGAGTCCAATAGCTGTTTGGGTTGCATTACTGATCTTTATAGGGTTATTTATTAAGATGGCCGTATTTCCTCTTCATGTCTGGATGCCCTGGGTAGATGGAGAAGCACCCACCTGCATAGCCGCGTCGCTTACAATTTATGCTAATATAGCCGCCTATGTGATTGTCCGGGTTCTCATCTTACCTCTCCATGATGATCTCAAAGTGTTCGGCATACCGATCATGATAATGGCTCTGATAACCATAATATATGGCGCTCTACTCGCAATGGCACAAACAGACGTGAAACGACTCTGTGCTTGCTCTACTATCGGTCAGATTTCTTTTTCGGTCATTGGGTTGGGTGCACTCACCATCTGGAGTATTGAAGGTGGGCTCTATTACTTCTTGAGTCATATCCTGGGTAAAGCCATTCTCTTCTCAACGGCTGGTATAGTAGTTTACGTAACAGGGATACGAGATATGAAGAAGATGGGTGGACTTATACATAAGATGCCAATAACTGCTACGCTCTGGATAATAGCCGCGGCAATACTCACTGGCGTTCCTCTCACAAGTGGATTTACAGGAAAATGGATACTGTTTACAGGCATTTTCGCTACATATCCTGGTTACGTTGGACAGGCAATTGCGATTCTAGGTATCTTAGCGACTATATTAACGGCGGTATATACCTTCGGGGGTGCGAAGTGGATTTTCTTTGGCCCCTTGAAGCCAGAATTAGCAAATGATACCAAGATTCGGGACCCGCCATTAACGATGACTATTCCTCTTCTTATCCTGGCAGTTATATCTATCCTCATAGGTCTGTATCCAAAGCCCATTATGGATCTTTTCCACTCGGTGATAGGTTTAATATAAGCGAATACCAAAATGTTTATAATAAATACATAAGAACAAAAGGAGATAAAAAGAAGATGGGAAGTAAGTTCAGCAGTGCGATGAAATGCTTTATTCGATGCCCGGCATGCACACTGAAACTCCTCCGTAACTTCGGGTCCTTGGGTCCTGAGACATCGGCATTATTAAAGGAAGTTTGCCCTGATATAGAAGAGGAGAGTGTAGGATATTACTTCGGTCTTTTCATGGGTGCTATCTTCGTCGTTCTTTGTGTTATGGCCTACTTATTTCTTTACGCGTTTAGAGCAGTTTGGGAAGAAATACTTTTCATACCCTGATATATGGAAATAAAAAAAGCGAAAGGCTTTTTAATTAATAAAACCTTTCTAAAGAAACATGAATAGCAAAATACCGTCTGAATTGAGGGAGGCACTGTCAGCGGGTATTGGATATTCGCTGCTGATAAAGGGTGAGCCGGGAACGGGGAAGACAATGCTTGCATTTGAGCTGCTCGACGAGTTCGGTGGCGAGAATGCAGTCTATCTTTCTTCGCGGGTCTCAGTCCCCACTCTTTACAAACAATTTCCATGGCTGGAAGAGCGTACCGGGTTCCATGTGATAGATGCAACGCAGTTGTACTTCTCATCAAAAGCGTTTTTAAAGCCGCGCTCTTTCTCCGATCTTCTACATACGAAATTGGGCGAGGAAGAAAAGCCCGCTCTTCTCGTTATGGATAGCTGGGAAGCGATAATGTCCGGGGGTAAAGGTGAGAATAAGGAAGAGCTGGAAAAGGTGTTAACCGACCTGGTAAGGAGTTATGCAACGGACTACAAGATGAATTTGATCCTTATATCAGAAACAACTGAGACCGAGACACTCGATTATTTAGTTGATGGGATAGTAGAGATGAGTCGTGTAACCTTACATGAGCGGAGGGGACGGGAAATAGTGCTAAAGAAGCTAAGAGGTGTCAGAATAGACCAGCACAAATACGGGTTTACCTTAGATGGTGGTAGATTTAAGTATTTCGGGCCTTTCCCAATGCGGAGGATAGATAAGCTGAGAAGAGTAGAGATTGTGCCTAATACGTCTACACACATATCTACGGGTTGTGAAGAGATAGATACGATTCTGACAGGTGGATTAAGCAAGGGCAGCACCACGATAGTAGAATATGGGGATGATTTATCCATCTTAGGATACACTTCCATCCTCGCTCAGATGATTATAAACACTCTACAGCAAGGGGTTCACTGCGTGATAATTCCTAATAGTGGCTGGGATGAGCGGCGGTTAAGAAGGGGGATATTGCCCTTTGTGAAAGAAGAGGATTATATGAAGTATCTCACAGTCTTTGAGATAAGAAAGGAGAAAAAAGAGGTAAGAGAGAACGTGAAAGTGTTGAAAGGGGAATCAATGGAGGTAGATTTTCCTATATTCTCTAATTTCATTTCCAAGTTAGAACCCCCGGTCATGGCTATTATCGGAACGGATTTGTTAGAGTATCAATATCAGTTGAAAATGACAGGACATCTTGATAGAATGGCGGAGTTATTCTCATATTGGGTAATGGAGTTAAGGGAAGCGGGAAATGCAGCAGTATTTGGAATGCCCGTCGGAGGTGTTTTGGGTACAGAGCTGCGTCATATGGTATCTAATCGGTTTGACCTGAGTGTGCTTGATAGAGCTGTTGTCTTTTATTGCGATCGCCCGGATACCAAATTACATTGCGTGGAGAATATCATCACAGAAGACTCTCTTAAGTTGAAGCTCACCGCTTTTGTGTGATGATAATGTGCTATCGTTCTTATACCTGCTCCACATAAGGCGTATGTGTTCTTCAGACGAAGAATTTTGTCATAGAGAACATAATAGTTTAAAAAGAAAGCTTTGCCAAAGAGATATATAATATAATATAATAAAGAAAACATTAGAAGATTATACAAAGATGAAAAGGGTAGTGATTATTGCAAAGGGCGACGTGCAGAGGGTTGGATATCGAGATGAAGTGGAGCGAATAGCGCGTAAGCAGAGATTAAGCGGATTTGTAGAGAATATTAAGCCATATGATGTCAGAATAGTTGCAGAGGGAGAGGCAGATATTATAAGCCGGTTTATTGAGCAGATAAGGATAAAGAAGTATCCCATAGATGTGGAAGATATAGAAGTTAATTTTGAGGACTTTAAAGACGAATTTGAGTATTTTGAGATCAGACGTGGGGAATGGCATGAAGAACTGGGAGAAAGGTTGGATGCCGCGGGAAAATTGCTTTACAAGTCTGTCGAATTAAGCGAGAAGTCCGTGCAATTAAGCGAGAAGTCCGTGCAATTAAGCGAGAAGTCCGTGCAATTAGGCGAGAAGTCCGTGCAATTAGGCGAGAAGTCCGTGCAACTTACCGAAGAATCCGTAAGGATAGGGCACACAATGCTTGAGAAACAGGATGCTATGCTTGAGAAACAGGATGAGGCCATAGACGAGATAAGGGGTTTGAGATATGATATGAAGGCGTATATGGAGCAGAGATTTGATACGCTAGAGCAGGAGATAACGGCGATAAAAGAGAAAATCGGGTTATCAATATAATTTATTTCATTGTTGTATATAAAGTATAACTTTTACCTATTTAGGACACAGATTTACGCAGAAAACTATTTCCTCGAATTATCAAATGCCTTACGTTTAACTTCCGGTTTAGTGCCAAAATTAAGTTCTATCATCACAAGACATTATGACACTTCCTAAAATATCACGATCTTTTCTATATTATTTGGGATTCGGTGCCAATAACTCATTAACTCACTAACTCACTCGTCTTCGCTTCCGTGGATACTAATGAATATTCATCATACGCCCTTTTTAGGAACTTCGATAGCACTATTGCGGCACAATAGAAAATCACTACTGCGAAAAATCGTACATCACGGAAAATGTAATCCAGTGGCACAAAGGCTTCCACCACCTCTTTTGATAATCTATACCATCTCATCGCATAGTAAACAAGGATGTAAATATTTATGGCTGTTACACCAACGATAATTCCACGATAGACTTTAGCCAAATCCAACCAGTCTCTCTGTCTAACAGATAGGATAACTAAAAGAGCGAATAAGAGCCAGCCCAAGACAAAAATGGCGATACCTGAGGAGACACTTTCTCCTTTCGTTATATTGTAGTCAAAACTTATGGCGGTTCGCCATAAAAACGCTATCCCTACTACAACTAATAATGTTCGTTCATCTGTTAGCACAGTGCTTATTAATTCTCGCACGTTCATTTCTCTCAGCCTTTTTGCCGTTGGGTATAAATAGGGCGATAGGAGATGTAGAAACGCCTTCTCTTTTGACTCAGCTATATAATCCTCGTGCATCTTATTTACATACTTCAGCGACCATAAGATGGCACAATAAAACACCAGTAAGGCAATGTATCTCACATCCCGGAAAATGAAATCCAATGGCAAATAAGCTTCTACGTGCAGTAACTTAAACCATCTCATCACATAGTAAATAAGAACGTAAACGTTTATAGAGACCATACTAATGGCAATACCTTCATAAATCCAGTTTGAAATTGGCCATCCCTTCTGTACCTTAAACATGTGACACGTGTAAGCGAAGATAACCCAGCCAAATATGATGATAGCGATACCTGAGCACAGACTTTCCCAGAGTGCGATACTCTCATCGATGCTTATGTAAGCTCGCCATAGGATTGCTACAATTAATATCGCTATTAATGTTCGCCCATCCAATACAGCTTTTTCAAAAAGGTCTTTCACACCCATCTTTTTTTGGTGACTCCACTACTAGTATCTTTCTATCAAAGGTATATAAATAGATTTCGGTTTTTTAAGGTTTTATGTTTTAGATTTTAGATTTTAGGGCTACTAATACATGACAATTAAGACAGTGGATACTTGCGGTGAAGGGTGGGGTAGGAAGCGGGAAGAGGCAGGGGGAAGGCAGGGTAAAGGCGTGGGGAAGGCAGGGTAAAGGCGTGGGGAAGGCAGGGTAAAGGCGTGGTGAAAGACATGCCACTGGCAACATGTAGAAGAAAAAAAACGATAACTTTATATATCCTAGCGTACACATGTCTTTGTATAATGATTATGACGGAGGTGCTCTTTAAAGTCACCATGTTGCTAAGGGTGTTAAGAGGAAAGGGGGATAACTAAAAGTTCATGCTTAGTGTCGAACATTTGCCGGTATTTGTAGTAGTACTATCCATGCTTTCCGCATTCACCATTTTGATTGCCGGCTGGCGGAACAAGAAATCTTGCTGTTTCATCTCCTTTGCAACCATCTTTATTCAATTTGTCATGTCTATTATTATCTTGCATCATGTCACCACAGAGGGTACTATAATATACTGGCTCGGCGGATGGAGTCCGCCCTGGGGCATAGAATATGTCGTAGATGGGTTGAACGCTTATGTGTTGGTACTACTACTATTCTTAGCTCTTGTTTGCGTCACGTATTCAAAGAGGAGCATAGAGCACGAGTTGCCGCATCAAATTGTCTACTTTTACGCCCTTTTTCAACTCCTTATTACTGGTCTGTGTGGTATCGCTGTGACCGGCGATATATTTAACATGTATGTGTTTATCGAGATAATGTCCTTATCCGCATATGCGTTAATAGCATCGCGAGGAAAGATAGCGCTGAAGGCTAGCTTCACTTACCTCGTATTGGGTGCGATCGGCGCTTGTTTCTTCTTGCTCGGGATAGGTTTTCTGTACGCGATAACGGGTACGTTGAACATGCACGATCTCGCGCTAATATTGCCAAGTTATTATGAGAGCAGGGCAGTGCAAGCGGCGTTTGTATTCTTCACTGTTGGATTAAGCATAAAGATGGCGCTTTTCCCGCTTCATGTTTGGTTGCCGGATGCGCATTCCTTTGCACCTTCTGAGATAAGCGCAATGCTTTCCGGTATAATCATCGAGATTTCCACTTATGCATTCATAAGAGTCAGCTTTTCTGTTTTTACTGTCGATTTCATCACACGTTACGTGCCCATATTTGATTTTCTTTGTTGGTTAGCGGCATTAGGTATAATCATAGGGTCTATTCTTGCAATAGCACAGTATAATCTAAAAAGGATGCTTGCATATTCCTCTGTTTCGCAGATGGGCTATATCATGCTTGCAGTTGGGCTTTCCACATCCACGCATTCGCCACTTTGGGGCGGGCTTAATCCGGCATTGATGCATATAGTTAACCACGCATTGATGAAAGGCTGCTTGTTCCTGGTTGCCGGTGCTTTTATTTACAAGGCGGAGTTATGGGACATCGCAGATCTGAAGGGTTTGGCAAAGAAGATGCCCTATACCTGCTTTGGGTTCGTATTAGCGGCAATATCCATGATTGGCGTGCCACCGACCGTAGGTTTCGTCTCGAAGGTGTACATAATACTTGCCAGTTTGGATGCAGCAGGAGAACACCCACAATATATCATATTTGTGGCGGTTCTGTTATTCAGTACGTTATTAAACCTTGTTTATTTCTGGCGCGTGGTAGAAACGTTATACATGAAAGGGGAAGATATTCATTCGCAGTCGACTAAGAAAGATGAATTGCCGCTTAGTATGCTTATTCCAGTATTAATCCTCGCAGCGCTCTGTATTATCGTCGGTATCTTCTGGCTCATAGAGATGCCTCTACCCGTATTCGATCAGATTAATGCTCTTTTCGGTTTAGGGGCGTATGCAACGCCATGATAGAAGAATCTTTAAGCCCTGTGTTAGCGATTTTATGCCCGGCAATTGCATCTATACTTATAGTTCTTTTTGGCAAGTGGCCGAACATAAGAGAAGGTTGGACGATGCTCGCAAGTGTAATGCAGTTCTTGATTGTCATCTCCATGGTACCGGTCATACTAGAAGGGAATATAATCAAATGCATCTTCTTCACTCCGTTTCCAGGAGTTGAGTTCGGGTTCAGCGTAGATGCTTTTGGGCTTGTCTTCGCCATTACTTCCTCATTCTTGTGGATTCTGGTATCTTCCTATTCCATAGGCTACATGAGGTCGCTGCACGAGCATGCCCAAACACGTTATTATTTCTGCTTCGCATGGGCAATCTTCGGTGCAGTGGGTGTAGCACTATCCGGGAATCTGCTAACGATGTTCATATTTTACGAGATATTGACAGTCTCAACGTATCCGTTGGTGGCACATGACCAGACACCGGAAGCGCTATTTGCAGGCCGTAAATATCTTGCATATCTGCTTACCGCGGGCGTATTCTTCTTAGCCGCCGTGATTTTAACCTATCACTTCACAGGAACGACTGATTTTGTGAACGGAGGGATACCAAACCTCGCGGCTGAAGCATCGCGAGCGACGTTGATGGTTTTATTCATGCTGTTTCTATTGGGGTTCATGAAAGCGGCGTGGATGCCCTTCCACTCGTGGCTGCCCACTGCAATGGCTGCACCAACGCCCGTGAGTGCATTGTTACATGCTGTTGCTGTGGTAAAGGCGGGCGTATTCGGTATTATCCGCGTGGTATGCTTCATATTTGGCGTGGAAGAGATGCACGCACTTGGCCTTGGATTAGTACTTATTTCTATCGCTATTTTCACGATAATTGTTGCTAATTTGTTTGCTCTCGCACAAGACAATCTGAAGAAACGGCTTGCATACTCGACAATAAACCAGCTATCGCTGATCATCTTTGGTGCCGCGTTATTAACTCCAGAGGGTATAGAAGGTGCGATGATACACATTCCATTCCATGCGTTCATGAAGATAACGCTGTTCATGTGTGCGGGCGCGATAATGGTGGCATCGGGAAAGAAGAACATAAGCGATATGGCGGGCATAGGTAGAGTAATGCCCGTGACGTTGATCGCATTCACTATCGGCGCGCTTGGCATGTGTGCACTTCCGCCGACTGCTGGTTATCTATCACATCATCTTCTTGTTCATGGCTGTGAAGAAGCGGGCGGAGCAACTTCGTATTTCCCTTATATACTCTTAATAGCTGCTATACTAGACGTGATGTACTTCTTCCCGATTATATATACCGCTTTTTTCAAGAAGCCCGAAGGCGGAAGCAAATTAAAGGAAGCACCGCTATTTATGCTCGTACCCATAGTAATAACAGCTACTTGTTCTATCATATTCTACTTTTATCCTGACATGTTTTATATGTCTGAGCTTGTGGAAACAGCGATGAGTAGTTTAAATATAGGAGGCGCTGTGCACCCGTAAGAAATGATACTAATAGATGAACCGCTGATGTATGCTTTCGTTTCGTTTTGGATAATTTGGATGGCTATATTTAAAACACCGCCCGGACAATGGCTCATAAGATTATGCGAAGGACCGCTGATGACATTTGCGCGATATATAGATTATAAAGTAATGAAACTAGCCGCTTTTTTCGTCTGGGTCAGTACGAATCCCGTAGCTGCGTTGAGAATAAAAGGTAAAGAGGTGAAGCTGAAAGTAGAGCAACCGAGTATTACACCGGAAAAGGCTGCGGAATATGAACGAGATTTAGAGGAGACAAGGGAGAGGCAACCCATGAGAGAACCAATGGTGAGATTGAACATAGGTACTGCAATGCTACTGATTTTAGTCTTCATCGCTTTATATTTATTGTCTATGTTTATAGGTAGATGGCTTGCGCCATGAAATTAGGTGCCTTGCATTTGCTCAATATCTTGCAGTATAATTTCTGAGCACACTGTGCATATTCTAAATGTTTTAAGAGATGTATCGAGTCCCCATTGGGATAATATGCGCATTTGACATACTGCGAGCGATAGTCAAATAATATAAAAAAAATAAAGGTGGGATACAGACAGGTCCCTCCTGCTTACAGCTCTCTTGTAAATGCAACCCAAGTTTCTGTTGATGATACATCCCGGCTTTGGTGGAGGAAATCTTCAATCACTTTTGCATCTTCCGCCTCGTAAATCCATATCGCATCATACCTGCCCAGTGTGTGATACACTTGCAGGAACTTGACGCCTTTAGGCGGCTCTTTAACTATCTTGTCACCAAACTTTCTCGCTTCCTCTACCATGCCTGAATTCACCTTTACGCACGTTATGAACAACATCTTTTTTTTCATCACCTCCTTATCTGCCTTAGAGATTTACGTATACTAATAACTTTAAATAGATTAAAATAGATATTTCCTTACGTGCTGTGGCTCTCCTGTCAGTATATTTCTAAGGCTTACAACGCCCGTGAGCTCACCATCGTCAATCACAAGCAGTCTTCTTATGCCCTTCTCAACCAAAAGCTTGCCTGCATGCCTTATAGATGCATCTGCCTCTATGGTCATCAAGGGTGAGGACATTATCTCTTTCACTTTTAGCTTACCTGGGTCTCTATCCTTCATTATGACTTTTATCACTATGTCACGGTCAGTAACAATTCCTACTGGTTTATCCTCTTCGGTTATGACCACACTTCCTATTTCCGACATTTGCATCATTTTCGATATTTTAGCGACTGATGCATCTCCTTCTTCTGTGATAGCAGGATAGGTCATTATATCTCTAACTTCTAATATTAACTCCTCGGCCATTTTCTTCTTTCTCCTTCCTTTTTATTACATACACCTATTATTTCTCGCTTTTTTCATCGCGCAGATACTCAAAATAGATATTTTCTCACATGCACGGACTCTCCGGTCAATACATTTCTAATACTCATAATACCCACAAGTGCACCATCCTCAATCACAGGTAGCCTTCTTATACCCTTCCTTGCCATGAGTCCGCATGCTTCCTCCACCGATGTATCTGACCCTACGGTAATCAAAGATGATGACATAATTTCCTTCGCTTTCACCTCATCGGGACTTCTATCCTTCAGTATCACTTTTGCCGCTATGTCATAGTCAACGATTATCCCTACGGGTTTACCTTCTTTTGTTATCACTACGCCCCCTATTCGCGACAGTTCCATATGCTTCAATATTACAGCTACCGAAGCATCTTCATCTTCTGTGATGGCTGGAAAGCTTATTATTTCCTTAACTTTCATCTCTTCTTTCTCACCTCTTCTTCTTCTTCTTCTTCTATTTTATAGATATATGTAGCTATGAAGTAAGCCAATATAAATCAAAAAAATATTGATAGGGGCAGGAAAGACCCCTATTCAAAGTTTCAGTTTTTACGCTATATCTCTGCGCCAACCAATGTCCTTGTTCTGGTAACGCCCTTGACGGCGTGAATCTTATCAAGTATAGTGGCAGTAGCGGTTTTTAGATCCTCGGTTTCAGCAATCACTATGTAATCATACTCGCCAAACAGGGGGCACACTTCCAATCCGGTCTTTTCGAGCGCGTTCAGTACCTCTCTTGCTTTACCAACCTCTGCAGTTACCAGAGCAAATACCTTTACCATCTTATCACCTCCACTTATTCAATATATTTATTGGCATTAAAAATAGCTACACCTTCTGCTCTCCTTTAACTACCAATAGATAATCTCTGTGCATCTCCATCAGATATTTCGCTAACCATATTACCGCGCAATAGAATACCACAAGCACAATGTATCTTATATCCCGAAAGAGGAAATCTATCGGCACCACCGCTTCTACTACGCCTCCTAGCCCAGCTAACCTATACCATCGCATTCCGTAGTAGACTATGACATAAGTGTTTATCGCCATTAGACCAAAGGCGATCCACTGGTAAATCTTGCTCAATCTTAACCAGCCCTTCAGTTCCCTGCTCATTAAATATATGTACGCAAAGACAGACCAGCCCATTATGAGAAGGGCTAGACCCGAACACAGACTTTCCCAAAGAGCAATTTGGCCATCCAGACTTATACCTAACCGCCATAGAATCGCTATCACAGGGATGGCAATCAAAGTCCGTTTATCCATTATCGCGTTACTAACGGTTTCTTTTATACCCATCTTAGCAACCTCAATCGCTTTTCTTTACAACATTCCATATATAGAGTATATATCCGATATAAAACTGTTTTTTTCCAACCCTCGAAATACATACCTACGACATGGTCCCAAAGTTACGACAAAAATCGAAACCTTTATAAGGTATAAGTTGTGTATATGAAGACAGCGTTACTATCGAGATGAAAAGGAGATGAAGATGGCGTCCCCAAAAGAGATAAAAGAGGTGGAGGAAGGAAATGGGCAGTAAATTCTTTGGTGCACTGAAATGCTTTTTTAAAAGCCCCGCGGGTACAATGAGGCTCATGATGTCTTTGGAGCCTAATGATCCGAAAGCGGTGGAATCAGTAAAGGCAGATTGCCCAGGAGTAGACGTAGCGAGTGTAGGCTTTTACGCCGGTATCTTCTTAGCGCTTGTCTTCCTTGCATTGTGTATGTTGGCGTATGCGATGTCGCTACTTTACAATATGGGCATGTTAGTCCTTTAAATTTGCGCTTTTTTTGGTACTGTATAATCAGTATATGCCTTCTCTAAGAACTTAGATAGCACTATTGCAGTACAATAAAATATTACAAGCATAGTGTATCGTATATTTCTGAAAAGAAGGTCCACCGGCACATAAGTCCTCGATACATCCCCCATGCCTAGTAGTAATACATACCCTCTCATCCCGTAGTAAAAGATAGCATAAATGTTTATCGCCATTAGACCAAAGGCAATACCCTGGATGACTTTAGTCAGTTCTATCTTGCGTTTTACTTTCACTGACAATGCACATACATAACCGAAGAGAAACCAGCCCAATAAGAGCAGGGTAACACATGAGATTGCACTTTCCCTAAATGTTATGGTATGGTCAACGGTTATAGCAATCCGCCATAAAATCGCTGCTACTACTATCACTGTTAATGACCGCTCATGCATCGTCACCCACAATACAGACTCTTTCATGCTCATTGCATGGCTCTTTGGTTCTTCTTTGATAAGCAAACGGTACTTATCACACAGCCCTTTTAAGTACCTCGCCGTCCATAGTACCGCACAATAACACAACACTAACAGGAGGTATCTTACATCTCGAAAAACAAAATCCAGCGACACGTATACTTCTTCATGCAGTAACCTGAACCAGCGCATCCCATAGTAAATAGCCACATAGACATTTAACACGAGGAGACTAACGGCAATACCCTGATAAATCTTACTTGTGACTGGCCAGTCAGTCGGTTTTCGGGACGTGGAATACAGGTAAGCAAAGAGAACCCAGCCCAGTATGGAAAGCGTAATACCGGAACACGCACTTTCACCAAATGATATACTTTCATCTGAGCTTATGACTCTTCGCCATAGAATCGCAATCCCCACTATCAATATCAATATCCGTTCGTCGGTTACCAATGTGAATATGGCTTCTCTCTTGCGCATCTTGTCATATCCTAACACGTACCAGTACTAAGTTATAGTATTTTTATGTGGCCAGGCAAATACCTAATATACATACTACAAACTAAATCTCTGCCTCATGCCTCTTTCTTTGTCAAGTACTCACACTCACCAGAGGCTTTTTCCAGATACTTGGAAAAGACAATGGTAACGCAGAAAAATATCGCTAACACGAAATATCTTATATCTCTAAAGACATAAGCCATAGGCATTATAGCTGCCTCCGTAGCGGGATACAACTGTAGCAAGGTATACCACCTCATCCCATAGTAAACGAGAACATATACGTCTACAGCGAATATAGCAAAGGCAAACCCCTGATATATCTTTGCTACGCTTGGTCTGGTTGTTCTCACAGCCAATGAACTTACGTATCCGAAGAGAACCCAACCCAACATGGAAAGAGCAATACCTGAGCTCATACTCTCCCAGAGCTCTATCTGTCCATCAAGACTTATGACTGCGCGCCATAAAAATACCATACCCAATATCACTATTACTGTTCGTTCATCGGTAATTACCCTGAACATTGTCTCCGCCGCACCCTTCCTCCGCCCCTCCGGCATATCTTTGGTTATCAACATGTAGTTATCATGCATCTTCTTTAGATGTCCGGTCGCCCAGATAATACCACAATACGCCATCACTAAAACGGCGTATCTCAAGCTCCGGAGAAGGTAATCGCTCGGCATATAGGCTTCTACATACGCTTCCATGCCCCCCATTAATCTCGGCCATCTCATCCCGTAGTAAACAATGACGTAAAGATTTAAGACAGATATGCTGATGGCGAGCCCCTGAGCCAACTTATTAGATATTAGCCAGCTTGTATCTCGCTTAGACATGGTATAGAGATAACCAAAGATACCCCAGCCAAATACCATAAGAACAACGCCTGAGCCGACACTTTCCCAAAGCGCTATCGACCCATCAATGCTTACATAAGTTCGCCATCCAATAGTCACAAGCGCTATCACTGCCAGGGTGCGCCAATCCATCATTACCTCTGCGAGCGTTTTCGATCTGCCCATCTTTATCTTGAAACACCTATCCCCTTTTATCTATTACTTTATAAATTTTGAATGTGCGTAGGTATATAAATATGTTTCGATTTTTTCTCACTAATTCATTTATATAACAATTGTTATAGCTAAATTATGTATAAAAATAACAAGACGGTCAGGAATGTGGGATATGATGTGGAAGTGCTAACATCGCCTCATGAAAAGATAACCTTTTCGGGCTGCTTCTTTTAGGAGCAAAAAGGGCACTTATCGTTATCGATGAGACGATGAAATCGTTCCCTGCTACAATGCCACCCGGAATAACCGCTTCAACAGGCATGGATGCTTTGAGTCATGCGATAGAAGCATTTCTCTCGCTTGGCTCGAACCCGATAACCGATTCTTTTGCATTAGAAGCAATGATTTACCCTATATACTGGAGTATAAAGCTCCCGCGGTTAAGGTAAAGTTGGCGCGGGTTGCACGAGCGCTGGGCGAGACAGGGCTGACAGAGGAAGCAGCAGCATCAAGGGCTGTTGCACGTGTTAAGAGCATGTTATAGAAGTTGGAATTGCCAACCTGACTTTCAGATTTAAATGTGTCGAGGGAAGACCTGCCGAAGTTGGCTGAAGATATGTTAAAGGCAAAAGGCAACTTAGCACGAAATCCACGCAAAATCGAGCATGAATACGCGGTAAAAACCTTTGAGAGGATGTGGTAATTGTACACGCATCTTCTTACGTCTTCCGGATGCTTGAATACCTCAGGCATGAGAACGTTTCGGTCCCGGATGGGTTTGATGCTTGGTGCACCCTGTATAGATGCACGAAGGACGTGACGATAAGACTTCCGACCACATATACCGCAAATCTTACTGAAGAGCGATTTGCAGACACAGAGTGGGTCAAAAACAATCTTAATAACTCGATGGTTCAGATAGTGGACGCCCGAACAGTTGAGGAATACAATGCCGGACATATTGATGGTGCAATCAACCTGAACTATCAGAGACTCTTTGGAGAGGGTAATAGGCTGAAAGGTGCAGATAAGCTGGAGCTGGAGTATCTTTTATCGTCAATAGGGGGCGGAGGGTTAAACAAAAGCAAGGATACAGTCGTGTATTGCAGGTCTGGAGCGAGATATTTTTTCCCCGATTATCGTAATATTAAGGGCCTACCGCAAAAAAAAAACTCTAATATCTTAGTTTTAGGGGGTTTGATTGTATAGTTTCAATTCGGATGTTTTTTGGGGTAGTTCTTTTCCCCCGTATTTAAAGGAAGTAATACCATATAAAATTATGGATTTAATTTTGCGGCGGCCCCTAAGTCCATAGTAGGCAGGCATTTAATCCTCCCCTATTTTACCTTCTCTTCGCAGTTCGTCAATAATTTCAACTAGCAGTCCGATGTCACATCGGATATTCTCGCTTGGCCAGAAAGTCAAGTATTTGTAGTCTTTTCCTTGTTTTGCCCTTCGCATCTCAAAATATGTCCCTATTATGGCACCAATTAGCCCCGCAACAGTTCCAATGATTCAGTTGAGGTAACCCAAATTTACTTGCTCTCTCATTTCTTTATTTGAATCAACAGTATAAAAACCTAATTGCTTTTTCATTTATCGCTGCAATCGCGGCATTCTTAAAAGCCAATTTTTGATTGCTCCTCCCGATACGGGAATGTTATCGATGCCATGTTTTATACCAGAAGTATTAGCAACTCTTCTTTTGGCACCTTTGCTAAACTTGGTGTCTTATCAGGATATTTCTCTTTTGCTGTTTTCCAAACTTCTTTTGCATTCTCGCCAGATGTGACCACTCTGTTACCCACTATTGCGATATATTTCCCACTATATTTACTCAAATCCGCCTTCATCTTACCAACATATTCGTCTAGATCGACATATGCGCTGTCTATACCGGGAACATCAATCCATTTATTTCTGTATCGGAAGGAATGTTCTACGATTATCCTCCCACTGGCGATAAAATCTGCAAGTGTCACCAAAACGAACGGCTCAAATATTTCAAAGAACTCTTTCTAATCTTCAAGAACGAGGATAGTGTCTGATTTCATTGCATCATGAATCTTCTGGAATTGGGCATCAATCTCTTTGAGAAATTTCCGGCTATCTTCCCCTAAGTTCTCGTTGTAGGATTTATTCCGCTTCTGATGGATGAAGTTTTTCAACGAGTTCCTTTGAAAAAAAGGATGCCGGGTAATTGAAGTACTCCCGAAAACTCAATTCCTTCGGTCTGAAATATATCTTTGATTTGCAACATTATCTCATACTCGGAGGTTTATTTCTTTATCCCCAATTTCCCTTCATACACCGGAGGGAACCTTATGTATTGGTTATGGACCATAATTTCCTTCACAAATTCTAAAGAAGTGAACTCCATGCCGATAGTATCCGAGATAAGATGAATATTCTTTGCTTCTTCTCCCAAATTTCCCGTATAATTTTTAATGCTTCTAGCTTTTTCTTCAATCAAAACGGCATAAAATGATTTGATTTAAACTTTAATGAAATTTTTTACACATGGTCGACACCGTATCCTTAAATCCGGATGATCAATATCCACTCCGTCATCAATGATGGCAATAATAATCTCAGGATCTCCAGTAGTTACCTTCCAGGCATCAATTGCATGAACGTCCTCTCCGACAAGGCCATTACCTTATCCAGTATTCTCCGGATGCCATTGTTCTTCAAAGTATGGGTCATTTGGTGGTGGTTGAAAAGCATACTTTTTATATTCCGATAGAAAGTTCGGTTCAGCAAATTCGGTTAAAATAGAACTATTGTACTCATTGGCAACCTCGAGGGTTTTATCAGGATTCTTCACCTTCAGAAGGTATAGATTAGGCACAAAACGGTTATTTCTAATTATCTCTACGCCGTGTTGAGCGTTGAAATTAGCGATTTGCTCTTTACTCACTTCCGGCTTAAACCGAACAGTGATTTCATCGGTGAGTGCAAGGCGCAATTTTGAGGTTGGCTCTGTAAACACCGGAGTAATGAATTCGACATTTTCGTCTGCTTGCAAGCGTTCCCGTGAAGTTCTTATATCAGCAAAACGTCGAGTAGGTGGCATTGTGACAATGACCGTCCGAGGTTTAGGTAATTCTTTCCGTTCAGCTGCGACGTGCAATCGATCTACCGTGTCCATCATCCTAGCACTGGAGTACCCTTCTTTGTAACCTGACATTACGAGTTTTATAGGCTACAATATTTTTTTCTCTAATGATTTGCGATCTATGGAACATTAAGCCACTATAATCAACCGAAAGCAATATAGTCATGTAGCCTATATATAGGCTACATCGTGAAAACAAGAATAAAACGGACAAACCTTTATTTTTGTAACGGCTACTGTACTGATGAGTTCGTTTAGGTTGTAATCTATACAACTCTGAAAGTCAGGTTGTAACGGATGGCAAAAGTATCCTCAGACCTTATCAGCCTAATCTTTTTACCACTAGCATAGTAGAAATCGTTTTCTTTATTCATGATCTTTTCTCCTCTAAAAAGTTGGCATCCCTTATAAGCCATTTTAACCTGCTTAGTATGTTTTACTTAGTTGCCCTATTATTTACCAGCAATCTTATGCCGGCTGCTCCTAAACCACAATACTCTACAAAAACAGCTCCTACATCAAAGACATCGCGTACAAAACCCCGCAAGTCGGCGCCCGTCATCTGGTAGCCCCAACCGAGCCACCCCGCAATAAATTGCAGGGCATCCTTAGTGATTGGACTTACCTTTTCTTTCAAGTGTTTTTGCATATATCGTTTCGCGTGTTTGCGAAGTGCCGAAAACACGCGGTTAGCCTCCGTTGCAAGTATCCTCGAAATTGAACTCTCCCATTTCTTCATCCGATTGACTGAAATTAATGCCAAATTTTGCTCCCATACTCATAACAATCACCGTGGCATAGGAAAGTCCCATCCTGCGCTGACGAAAACCACCATGGAACAATCAGACCTTCTCAATGAACTGTATCAGCAGTCGGGTCAGATCGGATACCTCTTGTTCTGGTATCCCCAGTTCGGTGGGTTCCATGCCTCTTAGGGTGCCCACAAACTCATCGCGTTCGTCCTTGATCGTTGCTTTCCACTTCGCATCTTCCTCCCAGACATTCACAGTGCCTCTGCGCTTGCAGTGATAAAGGATAAATTGGCAGGTGACCTTGCCCCCTTCCATGTGTCCGGTGACGAAGATGTCTTGAGGGGCTGACTCACCGCGCAGCCATTCCATAATTTGTTGCAACAACGTGTGGGACAGAGGCGCCACTTGCTCCTGCAGTTTCTCAGGCTTTTCTCTCCGGCGATGAGCCATGACCGCTTTATTAAGACCGTCCACGAGCTCGCCCTTCTCCTGCCTTTCCTTGCCTTGCTCGCCGGAAACAGGAACGGAGGCGCCGAAACTTAGGTGTGTGATCTTCCGCAGAGCAGGTTTGAGTTCAAGCTCGATCTTACGGCAGTAACGGGTGCAGGGCTGGCATGTCTCCGGTGGCTCCTCCTCTTTTGCCTTCTCCTGCCACTCGTTGCGATGTCGAATCTTAATGGTACGACGGATGGTGAAGATGATGCCACCTACGACGCCCAAGGTGACAACCACCTCCAATAAGGGTAGCTTGTCCTCAGGTGGCTCTTCGATTGGTATCATTGCTTCGTTGTTCTCCTCATCTATCTCTCTGACCGCATCCTCTGGATCGACTTCGACTC
>CAZOEM010000004.1:0-22084 GCA_964578735.1 uncultured Halobacteria archaeon
TTCTTTTGTAGATACCGATATATACCGCAGTAGTTCCCACCACCGTTACTACATGTATATGACTCCTTCCGATATGAAGGGCAATATTTATAAAACTTACACCTTGGTTTAGGTATTGCAAACAGCATCACCCAAAGAGGGTAAAGTCTCTTATCTAACTTCTCTTTCATTTTACTTCCCGTCATTTTTTTATCTTCCAATCGCCTGTGATGGCACCCTATATTTTTTTTTTGAAAATGCAGGAAGAAGGTGCGACTGCTTCCTCTTCGCTGCATATACCCGGTTATTCAATGCTACCCTTTACAGTTACCGTTAGTGGCTGGTGCATAAAAGCTTTTCGGTTTTTTACGAATGGTTACCCTAATAGGTAACTTTAGTGCCTGCCGAATACCGTTTCAAGTACATTAATATCGAAACGAAACGCCAGATCTTCCGTATCCACCTCTATCCTCGCTATACCGTCATGATGCAATCTAACCCTGAGTTGCCTGCAACCCATGCTTTTTAAGATGGTTTCTGCCTCTTCTATCACATTAAGTCGTTCCCACGTTATCCGCTCACCGTATTCTATCCGCGTAGCTAAACAAGGCGAAGGTGGTTTATCCCAAAACGGTAGCCCTATCGCCTTCGCTAGTAGCACCGGTCATACTGATTTCTGACAATGACTTCGTTTCTCAGCGGTGAGAACTGCACTATCTTATGAGGGATGCCTGTGGCGTTTAAAAAGTGCACGGCTTCTTCCAATTCGCGTTTTGGGAACAGTTCGCTGTCTATCGTTACTGCCAAAACCTCTCCCCCAAGCATCACGGGCAACTTTCAGCAGCAGGCCACTGTCTATACCACCTGAGAAAGCAACAAGTAAATTTCCCTTTTGCGTTATTTTCTCCTTCAGCCGCTCAAGTTTTTCCATTAAATTGTACTCCCAATAATAATTTCAGAATAAGAAGTCTATTTATAACTTTACGCACCGCTATCCTTTGTTATCCTTGAACGTTGTTCCGTCATCCCAAAACTTTGAAAGGTATTGTTTCAGGAACAGGTGTGATCGTAGCCAATGTACTCTCTTTATCACTCATCGTACTTAATGAGAAATTGCGCAATAAATTCTGACTAAAATCCTCTAGTGATCGCTTATTTTCTTCATATGCTTTATCCGGGTTTTCTGCATGAATTGATATATCAATTTCATTTTCGTATTTAACATCCAAATTCAGCTCGTTTATAAGTTCTAAGGCTTCTTCCCACATAGATTTTAGTTCTTTTCGTGAGAGATATTGACTTTTGAATTTTTTGTAATAAAATAGCGAACCGTCTCTTCTTATCCTTATCATTGTAGCCTCTTCAATGGAAAACAAAATGTCTAAATTCTCGATTATACGAATTGGCATCCATTTTCCCTTCTTTACTGTTTCATCATAAATTTCCCTAAGGTTGAGATTTTTCTTTTTTGCATAATCGGCAAAGAGGAGCAATCCAACGACTATTTTTTCACTCGCCATTTTTCACCTCTTTATTCTTACTTTCTTTTTTATATGAATACCAAGTCATTTCTGTGCATGACATTTCATACTCTAATACTCCAAACATCTTTCCCAACTCTTTATCTAATGAATATAAGCTTTTCTGTTCAACTCCCTTTTCTTCTCCTTCACTAATCCCTATAAGTTTTCCGTTCTTTTTAGCTTCGTCCACGACAAACACATAACCCTCATTCTCCCGACCTAATGTAGCTAAAAGTTCATTTACTTCCTTTTTTCTTATTTTTTCGAGTTCATGAATATCTCTTGAAAAGGAGCATAAAAATTGTCAAGTACATCGCTAAAAAACTCTAATCTCTTTTCTTCTCTCACCTTCATTATCAAGTAATAACCAGAAACTATGGAGCCCACAATAGCACCTGAAAATGCTGCTAATGTAGTGAGCAACATAGGAGGCGGTGAAGTAAACCGGAATGAGGATTCATTCCCAAGAGGCGTTGAAGTAAATAAGTAAATCAAAGTTGGAACAAATGGAGTAAGCTGTAATGGCATTAGTATCACCCCTTTTTTATTAATTCTTTTTCTAATTCTACTAATTCCTTTTCTTCTTTTAAAACATCAATGAGCAGAGAAATTAGAGTCATGTCCTCTTTTTTCAAGTGCTGTTCTAAGGCAGGTCTTATGTCTGAGAAATCCCAGGAAATTCCCCAGGGTTTCTCTGCTTTTTGAATGTATCGCAACAGCTTATTCATCCATTCCATAAATTCCTCTTGTTTGTTTTCCAGTGCCAATGATACAGTTGCAAAAAATAATGCCAAAAATCTATATTTACCACTTTCGAATAAATCCACATTAGCTCTTGCTTTTTCAAATGCTTCCCCATAGTCGCCTTTCATAATCAACAATTCAATTAAAGAAGTTTTTGTTCCTTCATCTTTGGGATATAGCTTAATGCTTTTTTCGAAGCTTTTCTTTGCTTCTTCGTAGTCTTTCAGATTGAGATAAGACCTTCCGAGACCTATCCATCCACGGCTATCCTTCGCATCTAATTTGATAGCTTCCTCAAAGCTCTTTTTAGCCTCTTTGTAATCTTCTGATTCAAGATATGCCTCTACTTTTTCGATTAACTCCTAAGTTTCTTCTTCGCTTTTTGATTTCATCTTGAACCTACACAACTATTTGTACCACTTTTTAAATATAGCCCTATTTAGTTTTTATGTTTAGCCGCTTTCGCACACACGCCCCTAAAAAGGCAATAAACGGTGGTGACGGCTTGTTCGGTCTCGACTTGAATTCCGGATGGAACTGCGTAGCGAAGAAAAAAGGATGCTGCTGGTTCTCCAATATCTCCATCCTCGTGCCACTTCTGTCTGAGCCAGAAAAAATCATCCCTTCGTGCTCTATCATACCTACATACTCAGGATTTACCTCGTACCTGTGTCTGTGCCGTTCCACGATCTTCTTCTTGCCATATACCCGTTCCGCTAATGTATCCCCGCGTATAAACACTTCCTGATCGCCCAGCATCATCGTTCCACCCTTATCCGTCACACCTTTTTGCTCTTCCAGCAGGTCTATCACCGGATGTGGCGTATCACAGAGTTCCGCGCTATGCGCATCCTTCAGTTTTGCGATGTTCCTCGCAGCCTCTATCACTGCTAACTGGAATCCGAAACACAATCCCAAAAATGGTATTTTATTCACTCTTGCATATTCTATCGCCTTTATCTTACCTTCGGCGCCACGAACGCCGAAACCACCGGGAACCAGTATGCCGTGCACATCATCAAAAATGGTTATCGCACCTTTAACTTCCAAATCTTCCGCTTCTAGCCATCGCATCGTCACTTTACAGCCTATCGCCGTAGCTGCGTGCTTTATCGCTTCTTTTATACTCAAATATGAATCCTCTAACTCGGCATATTTGCCCACTATCGCTATTAATATCGCATTATCACCGGCCGAGAGCGCCTTTTGCCGCTCTACCATCTTCAGCCAGGCCATGTCTTTCTTTTGCTGCTCTAGCTGCAGCTTTTGCATTACATAAGTGTAAATACCTTCCTTCTCCAGAAGTAGCGGCACTTCGTACACGTCCTCTGTATCAGGTGCGCTAATCACCGCTTCCGGCTTCACATTACAGAACATTGCTATTTTCTTCTTCACGTCCACCTTCAGTGCCTTTTTACATCTGCATACAATCATATCAGGTTGGAGCCCTAGTTCTCGGAGTGCCTTCACAGAGTGCTGTGTGGGCTTCGTCTTTTGCTCGCCCAAAGTAGTAAAAGGGACTAAAGTAACGTGAATGAATAGGAAATCAGTCTCGCTCTCCTCACCCTGCATTTGCCTTATC
This sequence comes from uncultured Halobacteria archaeon, assembly GCA_964578735.1. GTDB lineage: Archaea > Halobacteriota > Syntropharchaeia > Alkanophagales > Methanospirareceae > Methanophaga. The sequence continues at coordinate 3,829 of CAZOEM010000004.1, forward strand.
GCTTCCAGGAAGGGCATGCTCTCTATGTCGCCAACCGTGCCACCTACCTCCACCAAGCAGATGTCGGCGCCACTATCAACTGCAACATCTCTTATTCGTGTCTTTATCTCATTCGTCACATGCGGGATTATCTGCACCGTCTGACCTAGATATTCTCCCTTCCGCTCTCGCTCTATAACGGCGGAATAAACGACGCCTGTGGTAATATTATGCTCTCGCTCCAGCTCAACATCAGTGAACCGCTCGTAATTACCCAGATCAAGGTCAACCTCTGTGCCATCGCCCAGGACATACACTTCTCCATGCTGAAAGGGATTCATCGTACCGGCATCTATGTTTATGTACGGGTCAATCTTTATCGGCACGATTTTATAGCTCCGATCACGCAATATTCGACCGATGGACGCCATGGTGATGCCTTTCCCAAGTCCGCTCATCACGCCCCCGGTCACCACAATGAATTTCATGCTCATTTCTTAGACTAGATATTTGTTTTGCTCTTATTATAACCACAAGATTAGAAATTATAAATAACGATAAATATGAAGAGCAAAGAGGCGATTAAAGCACATATAAATGACGCTTGCGGTAAATAGAGGACAAGAACGAAGAAAATGAAGAATAATATCGCCGCAACTGCTGACACGCCCAATCGCTGAAGAATGACTTTCTCCTCTGATGAGACAGTAATTACCTTCTTTTCCTTTAGCTTCCCCGTTTCCAGTGCATGCTCTTCTTTATGCTCTTCTTTCGCCTCTATTATCGCTACGGGAAAACTCTTCTTCGTCGCTCCATAGCCGGCGCTTACGAATATCTCGCCGACATCCAACTCCGATACCACTCCTGCATAGCTCTTTGGCAGTCTTACAATCGCTGCTATCTTCTCCTTGTCTATTACATACACATTATCCCGCAATATCATTACCTTGTCTTTCATCGCCTCACCGAGCGAGAAATGCACATGCGTTGGCTTTCCATGATTGAGGATAATAATCTCGAAGCTCGTTTCCTCGCCTACGTTCAGTGGGATCTTGAGTACGTCATGCTCAAATTCTATTGAATTCAAACTCTTTCTGCTCAGGTATACCCTCTGTTGTACCCTTTCCATCTATCCTCTATCTCCCTGTCCTAACTAAGCGATTGAGGGCAAAAAAGAAAAGAAATGAAATGAAATGAAATGAACTCAAGCAACCGTTAGTCAGAACTTTGCCTTAGCTCTGGCGGCAATAGGTTTGGAATGCCATCTTCTATGGGGTACCGCTGGTCGCATTTCCCACAGTATAAGCTTCCGACTACTACTTCTCCCTTTTCATCCTCCTCTTCTATACTTAAATCCAAATCGCCCTTGCACATTGGACAGGCGAGTATGTCCATCAGCTCTTTTTTCATCGCTTACTACCACCTAGTTAATAATATTTTAAAAGAAAGTATAAGTTTAATTTAAAATTCTCGACTATAATGAGAGAAGGGGAATGAAGAAGAAAGTGCGGGAATTCGCGAAGCATCTGGAACTAATAGGCATGGATAACCTACCGGAGATAAAAGAAGGCGATGATTTGACCTACTTATTCCTTAATGCAATAGAAGAAAAAGAACTGAGTTTAGAAGACGGTGATGCAATCGTATTCACATCTAAAATAGTATCAAAAAGTGAAGGCCGAGTCGTTGACCTTATCGAAGTGGAAGTGAGCGATGTGGCGGAACAGATGGCAAAAGATACGGATAAGGACCCAAGAATCGCGCAACTTGTACTCAACGAGGCAAAAGAAGTAGTGAAAAAGATGCGGAACCATATCATCGTAGAGACCAAACATGGCTTTGTATGTGCAAATGCGGGCGTAGACGAATCAAATGTAGAGCAAGGCAAGGCGGTGTTGCTGCCCGAAGACCCACAACGGAGTGCATATCTGCTCAAAGAGGAGATAAAACGGTGTAGTGGCATAGATATTTCAGTTCTGCTCTCGGATTCTTTCGGTCGAGCGTTTCGAGATGGCGTAACCGGCACATGCATGGGTGTTTCCGGCATCCCCGCTTTACTGGACAGGATAGGCGAGGAGGACAGGTTTGGAAAGGTCGCAAGGATAACAAAAGAAGCGATAGCGGATGAGATATGTGCGGCTGCGAACCTCATAATGGGTGAATTCAAAGAGGGCATACCGATCGTTCTTGTGCGAGGATTGAAATTGAAGCGCTGCGAAAGCGATATAAAAGAAGTCCTGTTCTCCCGAGAGGAAGACATATTCAGGTAAAATATAAATAAGAGGTATGCATAGTAATATGAGTAATGGTGATAGATAATGGTCAAGAAATTAGCGGTAGTGGATGTGAACAAATGTATTGGCTGTATGGAGTGCATGTTTGCATGTACAAGAAGAGAAGGTAGGGTGGGCTTTGACAAGTCCGCGATAAGGGTGCGGTCCGCAGGCGGCATAGAACGAGGTTTTGTTGTCGTCGTGTGCCGGGCATGTGAGTATCCGCCATGTGCAAAGGTCTGTCCTACGGATGCGTTAAGACTAAGGAAAGGTGGCGGAGTGATATTGAACAAGGATAAGTGCATCGGCTGCGGTTTTTGTGCACAGGCATGTATTATGGGCGCTATTTTCTGGGATGACGAGCTGGACAAGCCTATCGTGTGCAGGTACTGTGGAGACTGTGCAGATTATTGCGTGCATGATGCTATTGGTTTGGTTGATGTATAGGAGGAGGAAAGAAGAATGTTAATGACGGTGGAAGAACTAAACAGGGTATTGTATGTAGACTTAACGAAGAAGGACATAAAAGTAAAGGATAGAACAGACTTATTTGACGAATATTTAGGCGGTTCGGGTGTTGCGATAAAACTCCTAGAGGAAGAATGTCCTATGGGCATAGACCCATTAAGTGCCGCGAACCCGATGATCTTTGCTGTTGGGCCACTAACGGCATTATATCCTACGGCTTCTAAGACCGTAGCGATGTTCAAATCGCCATTAACCGGTAATCTCGGCGAAAGCCACTGCGGTGGTAGAAGTGCAATGGCTATTCGGCTCGCGGGTTATGGCGCGATAGTCATTACTGGCTCAAGTGACATCCTGTTATATCTGACAATAGAGGGCGACAAAGTGAAATTCCATGATGCGTCTTCTATCGGGGGTATGGATGCGCAAACGGTGGGCCGGATATTACGAGAAGCTGAAACGGGTTCTGGTGTGAGAACGATTATACGCACCGGACGAGCGGGCGGGAAACTGGTGCGATATGCATGCGCGGTATCTGAAACATATCGCCATTTCGGGCGGCTCGGGCTGGGTGCAGTGATGGGCTCGAAGAATCTGAAAGCGATAGTAATATCGGCAGATAAGAGTGTAGGGATACCAAAAGACAAAAGGAAGGAATATAGAACGGTTTATGATGAGATACATGACGTTGTGGTAAAATCGGACGCAATGGCGAAATATCATGACCTCGGTACCGCAGGTAAGCTATATGAAATGAATAAACTCGGTGGCATGGCACATAAGAATTTAGAATCCGCGAGTGCACCGGAAGCGATAGCGCTCGAATTATCGGGCGAAAACTTTGCCAACAAATTCCTTTCAAGACGGATTTCATGTGCGCACTGCCCGGTAGGATGTGTGCACTTAGCATCGCTGCGAGAGCTTTACGAGCCAGGCTATTATTTCAAGAGCACCACCATCCCCTACGATAACGAGCCAATTTACGCAGTTGGGTTTATGCTTGGAATGGAGCACGCTGAGGATTGCTTACGGCTTATTGATGCGGTTGACAGTGTTGCTATGGACATAATAAGTACCGGAGTCGCATTAGCATGGGCGACCGAAGCGTATGCGAAGGGGCTAATAACGAAGGCGCATACTGACGGGCTTGACCTGCACTGGGGCGATGTTTCCTCCTATTTAGCGGCAATCGAGAAGATAGTGGAGATGCCAACAGAATTCTATCAAAATCTGGCTATGGGCGTTGAGCATGCATCAAGCGTTTACGGTGGTCAGGATTACGCACTCGCATTTGGCGGTAATGAGATGCCGGCGTACCATACAGGGATTGCATGCTACATAAATAATCTTACGGGTGCAAGGCACAGTCATCTTGATTCCGCGGGATACACGCTCGATCAGAAGTTAATAGGTAAGGAATTCAGCATAGAAGAGGTGGTGAAATCGCTGATTGCAGAGGAGGAGTGGCGGCAGATACTGTCAAGTCTCGTGGTCTGCTTCTTTGCGCGTGGCGTTTATACATCTGAACGTGTCTTAAAGGCTATGGCTGCAATTGGGTTGGAAAACTGGAGCCCGGAGAAGTTAGACGTGGTTGGTAGAGAGATACATCGCGCCAAAATGAACTTCAAGTTCAGGGAAGGGTTCGAGCTCGCTAAACTCCGTATACCAAAGCGGATTTTCGAGGTGCCTACGCCGCATGGGCTATTAAAAGAAGAAGACTTGAGGACGGCTATTGAGATTTATGGGGGGATAATATCAGCACAAAAATAGGGGGATTTTTGAGCTGATAAGGCTAAAGGCTAAATGTAAAATGCAACAGAGGGCGATAATGTGGTTTTAAAGTCAAAACAGTTTAGCCCTATTCATAATTTTAAAGGATGAATACCCACACTAATAATATAGTGGTTGATAAAAAGAGGTGATAGGAAATATGGATAAAAGGATATTGATAGCTATGATTTTGGTTCTTAGTTTGGTAGGAACGGCATCGGCAACGAACTGGTCTGTGGATGGCAGTCAGCGCTAGTTTTGTAAGGATACAAGAAGCGATAAATAATGCTTCTGATGGTGATACGATTATAGTTCATTCCGGTGTTTATTACGAGAATGTGGTTGTGGATAAGTCGGTTACATTAAAAGGGAATGGTCAACCGGTTGTGGATGGAGGTGGAAAAGGGGATGCAATTACTTTATCTGCAGATGGAATTACACTTGAGGGTTTTACGGCAACAAACTCAGGAAGTTCGTATGGCAATGCAGGGATCAAGATAACCTCGAACAATAACATCATTACAGGCAACACTGTCAGCAACAACAAAGACGGCATCTACCTCGACTATTCCAGTGACAACATCGTGACAGGCAACAATGCCAGCAGCAGCAACAACTACTACTGCATCCATCTCGACTATTCCCGCAACAACATCGTAACAGACAACAATGTCTGCAACAACAACGGGGCTGCCATCGATCTCTACAATTCCAACAACAACAACATAACAGGCAACAATGTTAGCAACAACGATGATGGCATCCGCATCTGGCATTCCAGCAGCAATAACAGCATAACAGGCAACAATATCTGCAACAACGATGACGGCATCAGCCTCCGCCATTCCAGCACCAATAACACCATCACTGGCAATACCTTTGTAAATGGAGGTCTTTCTGTTTATGATTCATATAAAAATACTGTGGAAGAGAATAATGTAAATGGTAAGCCCCTTGTTTATCTTGAAGATGTATCGGATTACAAAGTTGAAGATGCTGGACAGGTCATAATTGTTAATTGTAACAATATCACTATAGAAAATCTTGATTTATCCAATACAAGCGTTGGCATAGCTATTTGGAACACAAATGATAGTAAAGTCTTAAACAAACCTTACAGCATAGATACTAAAGAAGATGAAAGTGATGTTTATCCATTAATGATGCCTTTTGAGAACTACATCACATGGTAGATACTCGTTCCAACACATAATTGACGTCTATTGCCATAATGAATTCTTGTCATGTGTATAATGAAGAATTTGAAATGAGTTTGTTGAAATTGGTTTCTTCCCATTGTTAGAAAATTATCGCCACAAGTTGTTTAGCGTCACATGGATAAGATTGGCAATTAATTCTTTCCATAGTTTTCGCCCGATCTCAACAGCGACCTTATGGCCCAGACGGTTTCGAGCAAGAGTTATGACCTCATCTGCGATGTAGTTGCTTGTCACCATTGGATGGTCTAAGGAGTCTTTAAAGTTCACAGCAGCATGATGATTCGCATCACTTTTATCCAGAAGTGCATACCAGGCACTGGTATCAACGAATATGTATGGCAAGTCTATCATCTCTCATAGATATATTGGTCATGTCTGCTTGAACCATCACTGATGCCACTCTCCCCAATACCAATTATGCGCGATAATTCCTTTTTCTGTGATTCTAATAGTCTCGCATCCTCTTCTGGTATAACCACTAAATGCACATGTTTGTGCTCGGGGAGGTCTATCTTCTGTAGAGGCTTGAATAGCCCTCCCTCATAAACCGCTATTATTGTTTTTGTCATATCAATTTATCCATAGGCTTTCGTTAAATATAAATCTTCTGTCTGTTCATTGTGCTTAAAGTACCCAAAGGTATACTTTGCATATAAGTTTTCAAGCCATCTACCTACGTGCTGTGGCTGAGAGGGATGAAAGGCATGTAGCGTGCAAAGAGCAGAGTTGTTGGTTCTTTAGGGATGCCCATTTTCTTCCTCGTATTTCTGGGCTTACGGTTAGAGCACGCTTCTATGCCTGGACTGCCAGCGGGAGTAGATTATGCCGATTTTCTCACTTTTATTCGAGAGCACAGAGGTGGAACGGTAGATTTTAGGGGGGGCTTATGTTAGTTCCTGAAGAATTTTGAACAAAAAGTTAACTTATTTCGTGCATATAAAAATGGAGATTAGTGTTAAGTGGGATGTGAAATAGGGATAAAAGGGGGAAATGGAAGATGGAGAAGGGATATGGAATATTGGTTATCTGTGCTATGATTTTGGTTCTTAGTTTGGTAGGAACTGCATCGGCAGCGACCTGGTCTGTGGATGGCGGCGGCAGTGAAAATTTCACAAGGATACAAGAAGCGATAAATGATGCTTCTGATGGTGATACGATTTTAGTTCATTCCGGTGTTTACAACGAGAATGTGGTTGTGGATAAATTGGTTACACTAAAAGGGATTGGTTATCCAGTTGTGGATGCAGGAGGGGAAGGAAATGCGATTACATTGTGTGTTGATCTGATTACAGTTGAGGGTTTCAACGTCACAAACTCAGGAAGTTCGTGGTGGGATGCAGGGATTGAGGTGATTTCCAGCAACAATACCATTTCAGGCAACAATGCCGGCAGCAACTCGGATGGCATTGTCCTCCGCTGGTTCGGCAACAACCACCTCTATCTCAACAACTTCATAAACGACACAGATAATGTGTATTCTTATAACGTGTTTTATTATGAATCAACCAACATCTGGAACTCGCCAATGGAAATAAGCTACATTTACGGCGGTACAGCATACACAAATTGCTTAGGCAACTACTGGGATGATTACGAAGGATCAGATACAGATAGAGATGGAATTGGAAACAAACCTTACAGCATAGATTCAAAAAAATATGAAAATGATGATTATCCCTTAATGATGCCTTTTGAGAACTACATTACATGACTGATATGGGTCGGCAGGTCTAAAAAAGTAGTGATTTATCACCGCCGAGAGCACAGAGATCGCAGAGTTTAAAGATGTGCTCAATCATTGCTCTTGTTTTCTGATGCCTCTGCGTACTCCGCGGTAAAATACAGATATACTCAAATTTATAAATATAAATATGAATATAAATACTAATTATAATTAGAACTAATCATGATTAGTGAATTTATAGATAGGGCGGAGGAAATCTCGCTATTAGAAGAAGAGTGGGTAAAAGAAAAAGGGCGGTTAATTGTACTCTATGGAAGAAGAAGAATAGGCAAGACAAGACTTCTGCTGGAATTTATAAATACAGAAGACCGGAATGGAATATTCTATATTGCAGAACAATCTTCTGTACAGATCCAGATAAACGGGCTGAAAGATAAGATCGCCGAATTTTTAAATGACCCTTTGCTTAGAACGCTTGAGATAAAGGATTGGGAACACCTTTTAGGCTATTTCGCGAACAATATGCCGGAAGAACGATTTTACTTCATAATCGATGAATTCTCATATCTCATCAGAAGTGATCCCAAAGTGCTCAGTGTATTACAAAAGTTATGGGATACGAAGTTCTCTGTCTCCTCTGTTTTTATCGCTCTCTCGAGCTCCATGCTTGGACTGATGAGTGAAAAGGTACTTTCGTATGCATCACCGCTTTACGGACGGAGGACACGGGATATTTTCCTGGAAGGATTGCCGTTTAAGTATGCAGAAGAGTTTGTCAGAATGCCGTTCAAGGAAGCGCTCCAGCTATATTTGATAATAGGTGGTGTGCCGGAGTATCTGCTGAAAGCCTCGGAATACAACAATCTGGGTAAATTTCTCGAAAAGGAGTTTTGCAGCAAGAACGGATACTTTTACCGGGAGCCCTATTTTATAATCTCGCAGGAGTTTAAAGAGCTCAAGACCTATTTCGCCATTCTCAATGCCATCGCTTACGGTTATACGAAACCAACGGAGATAGCGAATTTTACGGGGATGGAAACGAGAAGCATCTACCCCTATCTTGAGAACCTTATCAGATTGGGTTTTATCGAGAGACAGGTTTCCATCTTTGGCACACAAAAAAGGGGGATATATGTGATAAAAGACCGCATCTTTGATTTCTGGTTCAATTTCGTGTTCAAGCATAGAGAAGAGCTAGAAAGGGGTGCTTTCCGATTGAGCGAAGGCGAAAAGAACACTTATGTGGGCAAAAAATTTGAGAATTTTGTCAGGAATGAGTTTTTTCCGTTTCTGCTACCGTTCGGATTTGATAAGATTGGCAGGTGGTGGCATAAGGGTGAGGAGATAGACATAGTGGCGGTAAATGGTAAAAGAAAACGGATAGCCTTTTTTGAGGTAAAGTGGGGAAAACTGAACTACCGAGAAGCAGAGATGCTATTACATGCGCTTAGCGATAAGGCAAAGCTTGTCGATTGGCATGTAAAAGGAGGCGATAAACGGGAGTATTATGGCATTATAGCTGAGAGTATTGAAGGTAAAGAAGAACTCCGTAGCCAGGAGTTTATGGTCTATGATTTGGAATATCTGAAAGCATTTCTCTTTAACTGGAAAGGTACAACTCCTTTGGCTGAGTAAGCATACATTTATGGGAACTCACAAATAATAATTTACCCGAACGGTATGTACCCTTTTCCAATGATTTTTTTTGTGACACCGATTAACGCAGATTAACGCAGATTAACGCAGATTAACGCAGATTAACGCAGATTTAAAGCTATGATATTTATCAAAATTGGTAAAAATCTTGTAAAATCTCGTGGGTTTTTAGATTCGCTATAGAAATACATATAAAGAATTTAATACGTATATATATCCTATGACTGGAGAAAGAAGGAAGAGAAAGACGCTTATCAAGATCCAAGCAGAAGAGATGAATACAGTTCGTAGAGTGAAGTGACCTTCTGAAATTGCAGGCGATATAAATAAATGATAAAAATAGAATTCCATGATAGGGAAAGAGAAATAAAGGCGATAAAGAAGATACTTGAGAGAGAGCCTTCATTAATAACTTTCATCTATGGGCCGATAAACAGCGGTAAGACGGAACTGATGAGTCACATAGCGGAACAACAGCCCGAAGAATATGCGGTCTTTTATATAAACCTACGTGGTAGGTTCATCAGGAGTTATGAAGAATTTCTTGACGTTCTTTTTGAGATTGACGAAGAGAGAGGGGAAGGGAATGCAAAGGAATATGCGAAAGCGATATTAAAGGACTTAAAACATATTGGCGGAATACCGATACCGTTAAATTTATTTGAGAAGATACTTGAGCGAAAAGATAGGAGCAAAGACGTGTTCAAGTATATAGAGAATTTTATGGCTGGGATAGCGAGCAAATATGTGCCTGTTTTGATTATTGATGAGTTACAGGTGATAGGGGATGTGAAAGTGGACGATTTATTGACATATAAACTTTTCAATTTCTTTGTGCGATTGACGAAGGAGTTGCATTTGTGTCATATCTTTGCGGTTACTTCTGATTCTGTTTTTATCGAGCGGGTTTACAATGAGGCGATGTTGCAGGGTAGATGCAGGTATTTGCTCGTAGATGATTTTGATTATGAAAATACAATGGAGTTCTTAGGAAGATACGAGTTCAGTGATATGGAGAAAGAAGATGCGTGGCATTATTGCGGTGGAAAGCCAGTATATTTGGTAGAGCTGATAAATCATAAATTGGGGTTAGGAAAGGTAAAAGAGAAGGCAGAGGAAGAACTTAAAGTGCGGATAACACAGTTAAAGGATTTGCTCGATGAACTTACCTATGCGAGACCCGTGGTGGAAATTGCAGGGGAAGAGTACCGAGTGGAGAAGGAGAAAGTAAAGGAGATATTGAAGTTATTTGAGGATAGAGAAAGTGTGGATTTTGAATTATACCGACCGGCAAAGCATTTCCTGGTAAAGAAAAATATATTGTTCGTGGACCCGAAAGAAGGGTCTGTGAGACCGCAGTCGAGGTTTGATTTGCTTGCTATGCGCGCAGTGGCGAAAGAAATGTGATTTACTAAGTTTTGCATTTTTCTATTTACACTCTGCATTTTGCAATTAATTGCTCAAAAGCCACAAACAAGAGTTTGAGCAATTACGAAAAATATACACTGTAAGGGATGAATGCCTGTAGTAATATTGGGATGAATGAAAACTAGCTGGGGCTATGAAAGATGGATAAAAGAATAGTGATAGTTACGATTTTTGTTCTAAGTTCGGTAGGAACTGCATCGGCAACGAACTGGTCTGTGGATGGCAGTAGCGAACCGGATTTATAAGGATACCTGATGCGATAAATAAGGCTTCTACCGGCGATACGATCTTAGTTTATTCCGGTCTTTACTACGAGAATGTGGTTGCGGGTGCGGGTAGAAAAGGATATGCGATTGCATTACGTGCGGATGGGATTACGCTTGAATGGTTCAATGTAACAAACACAGAATGATCGCGGTGTATTTTGGTAGGTGCAGTCGAGAAGAGCTGCACCGGGATCAAGGTGATTTCCAACAACAATGGTGGTAGCGTCTACCCCTACACTTCCTGCAACAACAAAATCTATCTCAACAACTTCATAAAGAACACGGACAACGTTTTTTCTTATTCCAGATCAATCAACATCTTGAACGCCACAGAGGAAAAGAATGTAAATGCGAAAAAAGAGGACTAACTTGAAAATCCCCATAGCTTCCCAATTAAGCGAATTTTAATTTATTTTCTAAATTTGTGCAATTTGCCGAATTTTGTGAACTTTTTATCTCGCAAAAAATCGGAAGCGTTATATGTTGATATATCTTTATAGCGGGCATTTCCCCAGAAACGGAACTTTTCTAAAAATTTAAAATCATTTTGGTTTATACTCATAGGGATGCTTATGAGAATTAGCAAAAACCGTGTTTTGGACCGCGTTTCATTAGTAGCTCAAAAGTGGTGTCCGCAGACATATCCTGGCACAGACACTTTTGAATAGTTCACTCATATTCGACCATGATCAAAGGTAATTCGAAACCATTTGAGCATAATCAAAGCCAATGTATCTCTTGCAGACTCGGCCCTTCTTATCTTTGAAAGAGAAAATATGTACATTCGGAGATACTGCATATTGGATAATAACAGAGGGAGATGAAGGCAAGATTCGACGACAAAAATATCGTGAAGATGGTCCAAATGCTAAACAAGCATTTGCCCGTTGAAAGGAAGACTCTTTTAACGTTGCTAAAGGAGGATAAACCAGGCGTACAGGGTAGAGATAAGTCAGTCTATCGAATAAAAAGAGAAGAGCTGGAGTTCATCGCGAAACTGATCCCAAAAGAGGATCATGCTAAATTGCGACTGCCGATATACATAGAATTAACGCCTGACTATGGTAGAGGTATCGCGAAGGTGCGTGGAAAGCAGGATAGTAAAATAGTGAGACGGATATTAGGAAAAGAAGAGGTGGGCGGTGACGAAATACTTATTTACCGAGACGATGTAAGGAAATTAAGACGGAAATTGCAAACTGCAACGCAATATACGTTCCTTTATAGCACGTCGTTTTAACTTTCAAGGAAGAATACTTTTTGATAATCGGACTAAAGCAGATGAACGCAGATAATCAGGATTTTAAATATAAGGCATTTGATACTTTGATGAAATAGTTCTCTGCGTACATTTGCGTCCTAAACTAAACAAATAGAAGTTATACGTTATATATATACACATTCAAAAAGAAAGCCTTACTCAAGAAGTATTATACTATAACTAATGATTGTAGGAACGAGAGGTAGTAATCTGGCGATAGTGCAGACAGAAAAAGTCTGTGAAAAGTTGAGCGAATTGGGTGTGGAATGTGAGATAAAGACAGTGCAGAGTTTAGGGGATGTCATGACTGACAGGGGCTTATATGAAATGCCAACGATAGGCGTTTTTGTTAAAAAGCTCGATCTCATGCTTTTAGATGCTAAAATCGGCATCGCCGTACATTCCATGAAGGATATGCCATCAGAGAGGGCGGAAGAGTTAGAGACGTCAGCGGTTTTGCCTCGCGATTCGCCTTTTGATGCGCTCGTGTCGAGGTATAGATTAGACGATATGCCAGATGGTGCTGTAATAGGGACCTCAAGTGTGAGGCGTCGGTATCAATTTTTGAACTATGTAGGCGAAAGAGGCGTAAAAGTAACGATAAAGGACATCCGGGGCAATGTGGAGACGCGAATAGCGAAGTTTAGAAGAGGCGAATACGATGGTGTGATTCTCGCAGAGGCGGGTTTTGAGCGGCTGAAGCTGGATATAGACTATGAACGGCTTGATCGTGACCCTTTTGTGCCTTCGCCCAGACAGGGTATAATCGCTGTGGTTGCGCGGCGGGGGTCGAAAGAGAGTGAAATAGTAAAGCAGATAGACGATTCCGAGACGAGGATAGAAGCGGAAGTGGAAGAGGAGGTACTAAAAGTAATTGGTGGTGGATGCTCGCTTCCCGTGGGCGTGCATGCAACAGCTAAAGGTGGAACGTTAGAATTGGCCGTTTATGTTGCTGCTTCGAATCTGGAATACAAGTTGGAAAAGGTTGTTCTCGGGAAAGAGTATATGGAAGAGACGAGGGAATTAGCACAAAAGTTTAAGTCTTATATCTAATTAATTATAGAGTAATGTAAAATGGACCAAAACATATCGCTACGTGAATATCTTTATTCGCTCAGGTTCTACTTCCTGTTCGTTTCCATTATTTTTATTTGCGCTATTCTCATTGGCTATAATGGTGTTCTAAGCGATGTATTTAGTTCACCTTTAGAGTGGATTGAGGAGCTTAGTGGGGGCATAAAGGATTTTACAGAAGAATCTCCCGCATGGGTAGTCTTTTTTGCTTTCTTCTTTGTGATATTCCTGAATAACGCTTTTACTTGCTTTCTTTGTGCCATATTATTACCACGAATAGGAATTAATATATTTATACTGCTAAGGGATATCACATCAGTGACGAAAACGTTAAAATTAAAGTCTTTAAAAGACCTCGTTATTATCCTTAGTATTACATTAGGATTGCCGATAATTATATTGGGATTGCTCATATTAGGGATGTTTATGTGCGGTTTTCCTATTTTTTCGGTGTTCCTCAATGGTGGCTTGATCGGCTGGTTTGCACAGGAGGAGAGTTTGATTATCTTTCTTGCGATAGTACCGCATGGAATGTTTGAGATACCTGCTTTTTTGCTCAGTGCAGCAATTGGCTTGAAACAGGTACAAGAGTTTTTTAAGGATAAAGGTGAGGGAAATTTAGAGAAGGAGTTAGGAGACGGCTTGAGAGTATATATCATCCTGGTTCTGCTGCTGCTTCTTATTGCTGCACTCATTGAATCAGGTTTGATTGTTGCAGCACTGTTTATTATTTGATTAACTTGACATTGTCAGATTAACCGCAGAGTTCACAGAGAGCGCAGAGTTATTTACGAATTACTAGTAATTCGTAATTCGCAATTCTTAATTGGATTTCCTTTCGCTCCGCGTTCTCTGCGGTAAATGAACGGTGACAAAGTCAAGTTAACTCTGATGCGGTGCCCTACTACGATGAATATTTCGCCGATTGAACCAAGCCACCAAATTTCTTATATTGCCTGTATAACTGGAAGCTTCTTCAGCATCTAATAGGTTCTCATGAAAACCAGAAGTATGCAAGTACCAGGCATTAGACCAGGCATCTCGTATTAACTCGCCTTCTATTCGCGCTAATTTAGCTGCGGCTCGATGTAATAAAAGCGCTTTCCATCTACCTATTTTTTCCGCCTCTTGCCATTCCACAAGTAAATGCTCTGCTGCTAAAATCTTGATTATTTCCTCTGTAACCTTATAAAATTTCTCGCATGCTTGTGCTATTGATATCCGCGCACCTCTTTCTAAAAGCTTGTTTGCTTCGTCAATAAATTCATCAAGCTCGCCTCCTGCGAATCTAGGAAATGCTGCTTCTTTTCTTGCTATTACCCCGCCTTCTGCCACTCCTTTTGCCATGCTTTTTATTGTTGCTACACCATTATTGACATACCGAAACATAAAAGCTTTTCAAAATTTTAATTCCGATGCATTACATACACTACTATGTTGAGTTTTTCGCCGATTGAACCAAGCCACCAAATTTTTTATATTGCTAATATAATCGAGAACCTCTTCAGCACCTAATTGGTTTTCATGAAAACCCGAAGTGTGCAAGAACCACGCGTCAGCCCAAGCTTCTCTTATTAATTCACATTCTATATGCCTTAATTTCCTAACCGCTCTGTGTAATAATGGTGTAGTCCATCGCCCTATTTTTTCCGCATCTCGCCATTCCACAAGTAAATGTTCTTCTGCTAAAATCTTGATTATTTCCTCTGTAACCTTGTAAAATTTCTCACATGCTTGTGCTATCGATGTCCGCTCACCTATTTCTAAAAGCTTGTTTGCTTCGTCAATAAATTCACCAAGCTCGCCTCCAGTGAATCGAGGGAATGCTTCTTCTTTTCCTGCTATTACTCCGCCTTCTGCTATCCCTTTTGCCATGCTTCTTATTGTAAATAAGGATTTACGCGGACTTATATACGTTTGACATTGTTGTACTTTATCATCTGTGTCAATCTGCGTTAATCCGTGTCAATAATTTATTTTTTCATGTTAGCAATCTACACATACCTGAAACTTTCTCTGCGAACTCAGCGTTCTCTGCGGTAAATGAACTGTGACAAAGTCAAGTTAAATATATCAGCAAAAATAGATATTCTATACAAAAAGAGAGTACAAAATGGCAGCGATGAACTTCAAAGAGATAGAGGATAAATGGCAGCATAGATGGGAAGAGCGCAAAATCTTTGATGCCAATATAGGAGGCGTAAAGAAGTTCTTTCTGAGTGTCCCTTATCCATACACCTCAGGACCGCTACACATAGGTCATGGTAGAACATACACATTAGGCGATATAATAGCGCGATTTAAGCGATTGCAGGGCTATAACGTGCTATTCCCTATGGCGTTCCACGTTACCGGAACGCCGATTTTAGCGATTGCCGATAGTATTGCGAAAGGAGAAGAGACGGTCGTGGCGCGATATAACGATTACATCGCGATATATGAAGGTGCGGCAAAGGTAAAAGCGATACTTAGTAGCTTTGGCAAGCCGGAAAACGTTGCACATTTCTTCGCCGATCGTATCTCAGACGACTTTAAGAGGATGGGGTATTCCATAGACTGGCGGAGGCAGTTCAATACCACCGAGCCTATGTACAACAAGTTCATCGAGTGGCAATTTAAAAAGCTTTACGATAAGGGCGTAATAACGAAAGGGAAATACCCTATTACTTATTCTATTGAAGATAAATCAGCAGTTGGAGAGGACGACATAGAAGATGGCGATATAACTAAAGTAACGACTATTGAACATACGACCATAAAGTTCAAACTTTCTGACATGGATTCTTATCTGGTAGCAGCAACACTACGTCCCGAAACCATATTCGGCGTTACTAACCTCTGGATCAACCCTGCGGCACGATATGTTAAGGTAAAGGTAGGGGGCGAGTTCCGGATAGTATCACGAGAAGCTGCGGAGAAATTGAGCTATCAGCGAGGAGAAATTGAAGCTTTCGATGAACTAGCGGGTGAATATTTCTTGGGTAAGCACGTTAAGACGCCAATAGGAGATAGGGAAGTGCCTATTTTACCGGCGAGCTTCGTTGACGCGGATGTAGGCACTGGCGTGGTCTATTCTGTTCCGGCACATGCGCCCTATGATTATATCGCATTAGAGGATTTGAGACGTGCGGAAGGGGTTGAGATAGCGCCAATACGGATAATAGACATAGAAGGGTATAAAATGCCCGCGAAAGATATTTGTGAACAAATGGGCATAGTGAATCAGGCGGATGAGCGATTAGAGGAAGCCACACAGAGAATCTATAAGGATGAATTCTATCGCGGTGTATTGAATGAAGTTTGTGGCGATTTCGCGGGTGTTAAAATCGCAGCGATAAAGGACAAAGTTAAGGATTGGTTAAAGGGGGAAAAGATAGCAGATGTATTCTATGAGACTTCGAGGAAGGCGCTAACGAGAGGTGGTGGGAAGGTTATTGTTGCGGTCTTGCAAGATCAGTGGTTTATAGATTACACACCGAAATGGTGGAAAGATTTGGGCCATAAACTCGTTGATGGGATGACCTTCTATCCGGACAAGTACAAGGCGTATATGCATGACATTATCGATTGGTTAGCGTTTAGACCATGTGCGCGGAAAAGGGGTCTGGGCACCGAGTTCCCATTTGAAAAGGGCTGGATAATTGAATCTCTGAGCGATTCTACAATCTACATGGCTATGTACACCATAGCGCATCTGCTAAGGCAAGTGCCCGTGGATGCGTTAACTGAGTCGTTCTTCGATTATGTCTTTCTTGGACTCGGCGATGCCGAAACAATGTCAAAGGAGATAAAGGTTGACGCTACGATTTTGAAACGGATAAAGAACGAGTATGAATACTGGTATCCGAATGACCTGCGGCACACTGCGCCACCGCACCTATCAAACCATTTGGTTTTCTTCTTGATGCACCACGCCGCGATATTCCCCGCAAGTAAGTGGCCGAAGGCTATCACACTGAATGAACTGATGATAAGAGAAGGACGGAAGATGTCAAAGAGCAAAGGGAATGTAATTCCATTAGCTGATGTCTCGGAACTCTATGGCGTGGACGTATACCGGCTTTATTGTGCGATTAATGCTGATTTCGCAAGCGTAGTCAACTGGCGTGAGCAGGATACAGAGGCGTTGAGGAAGCGATTTAATGCGTTGTCAGTGCTATTTGAGGGTAGTGTTGACGTAGAAGCACTAAAAGAGGCTGAGTTCACGCATACCGATCGCTGGCTGCTATCTAAATTCTACAGGCGGTTACAGGAATCAGTTGAGCGGTTTGATGCGTTTAGAATACGTGAAGCGGGAATAAATATGCTGTTCAATGTACTGAACGATATAAGATATTACGAGCAGAGGGAGAGCGCGGATAGACGGAAACGGATCGTCCGGAACATTCTGGAGGATTGGTTGATTATTCTATCGCCAATTGTACCGCATATCTGTGAAGAAGTTTGGCATAAGCTACACGATACGTTCATTTCTGTGCAGACACTGCCTGCGATAAAAGCGGAGTTTATTGACGATCGTGTGGAGCACGAGGAGGAGTATTTGGTCGCGCTCATTGGCGATGTAAATGAGATATTGAAGATAGCCAAAATCAAGCCCGGTAAAATTTATGTCTATACTGCGGAAAACTGGAAATGGGAGCTATTCAAGGCGATAAAGGATTTACAGGATAAGGATAAAATTAAAGAGGCGATGAAGCTCAGGAAGGATAAGAGCACAGTGGATTTCGTGAAGCAGGTGATGAAGGCTAACCTGGGCTATTTCGAGCTTGGAGAAGCGGAGGTTCTGGAACGTGAGAAGGGGTATTTAACGGACGAGTTCGGCTGTGAAATACTGATAAATGAAGAGTACGATCCAAAGGGTAAGCAAAGGTTTGCCATTCCGCTTAAGCCTGCTATTTTTGTGGTGGCGTGAAGAGATACATAATAAAAAAGTGTTGATTGGACATGCATATCATAATTGATCTTCTCCAATATATTCCCTATCCAGGATATGAACGCAGGTGAGCGGAACTCGTTGGGGTTTGGGTGCGCGAATGAAATTTCTTTCTAAGGAAAGAAATTTTAGGTGTTCCCCCTTTATAGTTGGGGTATTTATTTCATTCATTTTTAACTTTTACTACCAATACAATAATAAAAAGATGAGTGAAGAATCTAAAAAAAAAGAGGACGGAAGCGGAAGG
>CAZOEM010000005.1:0-7222 GCA_964578735.1 uncultured Halobacteria archaeon
AATATAGCCCGAAAGAGCAGAAAACTCATTCCCGCACCAATCGCTATGACGACAAAGTCCAGTACTCTCTCACCCAAAACGACCGCAGTTCCATCACCAACGCTAAACCCGTTTTTATTCAGCAGGTAAACCCGCACCGGTTCGCCGCCGAACTGTGACGGTGTTATGCAAGCAGCAAAGAGGCTGGAAAAGATTATCTTTAGTGATTTCGGTAGGCTCAACCTTTTTACTTCTCCTCTACCATCATGAGTTCCGATAAAATTACCCATTATCTTTAGCCGACAGCCCCACAGTATCCAGGCCACGGCATGCATGCCAATTGCTAATGCAAGATAATACGAGTTGATTTCTGTAAGATAATCTAAAGTCTCTCCGGTTATTTTGTAGGGAGAGTGGAAGAGGATGAAAAGCATAGTTGTGATACTTATTAGAACAGACGCGGTCAGCAATAGCAGTTTCCGACGTTCTGACATAAAAAGGAATAGGTTTACTAATATAAAAACCAGGTATTTGTATAGCTACATAAAAACCCACAAAATTTCACAAGATTAACACAACACTTTTTCTTTTTTATAAAAAGAAAACCTGTGCTAAAAGAAAAAGATAAATATTCTTTTGGTAAAGCTTTTCTTTTTAAGAAAAGGTTTGTGGAAATCTGTGTAATCCCGTAGTTCATAATGTGTCGGAAGCGCCAGAAGCGATGGTCTGCGAAGATTTGCAAAATGATTTGGCAAGAGAATAAGTAAAAAGAGCTAACACTATACCTGCAAAGACATCTATTAGCCAGTGTATACCAAGATACAATACGGCAAAGATCGTAGCTGGGACTGCAAAGTATGTGAAAATCCTATAACGTCTGTAATTGGTGCCGCAGATAATTAAAAATGCACTAAATACCATTGCCACGTGTAAACTCGGGAAACAATTGTCTAATGGGTCAATAGCAGTAATAGCCGTGCATATACGTGGAAATTCTTCGTATAATAGTGGTTCCACACCCGGTAAAGTCGCTCCCGTCGTGGATACATTGAAGAGCATGAAAAAAGGAAATGCAATTAAATAATTGAGCGAGAACATCAATGCAGCTCGTTTGAATAATAACGTATCTCTGTAATAGAACAATGTCAAAAAAGTGAAAAATACCGCACAGGGATATATTATGACATATGTAAATGTCATTAAATATGTGAGAGACGAGTAAATCCCTTTTTGAAATATCAGAGCGAAATCAGGGTTAATAGCGCTAATAAGTGCTGTGTAATTATAATATCCAAATCGCATAGCGATTTCATGCTGAATTGATGCTTGTTTCAGGGATAATGCAAGAATCGAAAGGGGTATCAGCATATAGAACTGACATTCTTTGATAAATCCCTTTTTCGTCTGCTTTGTTTCTGTCATCGTGAACCCCTAATATATATATCGTGTTACTAAAGAAAAGACAGCACACCAATATAAACAAGTGTTATAAGGGTAGATCGAAGAAAAGAACCAAGAACCACTGCAAGCCAGGTCATCAAGGACGTCATTCCTAATATCCTGCCTACTATTGACCCCACAGTAGCACCCGTATACTGAAATGGTATCATGACAAAAGCAGTAAGTCCGATAAACCCTAATCTTCCCGCCCATTTATATTTCATTAATGCTTTTTCGCCTTTTGTCTCTGACCATTCCACCAGCTTTCCCAGATACGGTATCTTCTTCGCATAGTCTAAGTTCCAGACCAGGAATAAAGAAAGGACACTATCAATAAAAACCATAAAGGCTATGATGGCTGCGGGGGATAGGGGACTGCCAAAATTAGGGTGTAAACCCGCAAAAACAGCCGCTTCCGTGCCAAAGAGCGGCATAAAGAAATAAGTGGTAGCCACTGTTGCATATCTTGCATACACTTCCGGCCTGGTAAATAGCCAGAAGAATACCACTGCTGCGCCCGCGAGGCAAAAGGGGATAACGAGTTTCGCTATCACTAGCTTATTCATTTGTAATAATCTACCTACATTCACCTTCACATTCAGTTCCATTTCTTTTATTAATAACAACTAAATATTTATCGGTTATAAAAGGAAAAGAAAAGGTGAAGAAAAGTGAAACTGAGAGTAGTATATGACAACGAGGCGAAGGATAGTTTAAAGAGCGACTGGGGGTTCTCTTGCCTGATCGAAGCAGATAATAAGACGATTCTATTTGATACCGGTGCATCTGGCGATATTTTATCCTACAACATGAAGCAGTTGGGGCTGATAAGAGAAAGCATAGACATTATTGCACTATCGCACGAGCACTGGGACCACGTTGGAGGTCTTGATGCAGCCTTGCACCCGGAAATCGAGGTGTATCTACTCCGATCTTTCTCACGCGAATTGAAGGAAAGGATTACGAAGCAGGCGGCGAAGGTCATTGAGGTATCAGGACCAGGAGATATTACCAAAAGTGTTCACACAACGGGCGAACTTGGGCTGATGACAAAAGAGCAGTCCCTGGTTCTGGAGACAGAAGGTGGCGTGGTTGTTCTAACCGGCTGTGCGCATCCGGGTTTGGAGAACATTATAGATGCGGCAACGTCTTTCGGTGAGGTATGCGGAGTGATAGGCGGTTTTCATGGGTTTGATAAGCTGAAGCTGTTGAAAGGGCTAAAAGAGATAATACCCTGTCATTGCACAGCACGTAAGAAGGAGATAATGGCGATGTACCCGGATAAGGTAGAGTGGTGTGGCGCAGGGGCGGTAATAGAGCTATAGCACAGTAAAAATTCCAAGCACCAATATTGTGCATGTTCAATCGCCCATCCCAATAGCCATCAAATATCCACGTGCCCGCTCAGTTTTTGGGTACCTATTCACAAGATTCCAGAATTCCGGGCCATGCCCGGGCACCCGAAGATGTGCAAGTTCATGCACGACGACATAATCATGAACGAAATTCGGCATTTTTCGCAGGCGATCGGATATTCGAATTGTTCTTTTTGTCGTGTTACAAATCCCGAACGTGCGTGCGTTCTGCTCGGTCGTATAGCTTATCTGCACCCACGAGAGTAGGCCGCCGAAATAACGACTGTTCAGTTCACGAGCACGTCGTTCCAGGACGGAATCGGCGTTATTTGCCCATAGTTCCTTTTTACGTCGCTGTGCCTCGAACCGCTTCTTCGCCCATAGAACGTATTTGGATTCCTCCTCGCGCGAGAGCCCCTCAGGTAGAGATAAGTGTATTAGACCGTCCACTTCTTTCGCACTTATCGTCTTCTTCCTTTTTCGGCTACGGATTATTTTAACGTCCATTACCGGAAGGAGGAAGAGAGCAGCGCACCACCAACGGCGCCTATGTACTGTGGATATTTCGGCACGATCACATCAAAGCCCAGTACATCGTTCATTGCGACCGGGACGCCCTCGACCAAAGAAGTGCCACCTACTTCTATTGCCGGCTGTCGGAGGTCTATCTCCTGTAACAACTGCTCCTTCACCTGCTCGACTACCGAATGACAAGCAGCCGCCGCGACATCTTCTCGCCTCGCGCCACTTGATAACGCAGATACGAGGTCCTGAATACCAAAAACAATACAATAACTGTCTGTCTTCACCTTACTATAATCGCCTTTCAGAGCTAACTTACCCATCTCTACTACATCTACGCCCAATCGACGTGCTATCATCTCCAGGAACCTGCCAGAAGCTCCTGCACATATCCCGCCCATAGTGAAATTATCGGGTATGCCATTGTTTGCCGTTATTATCTTGTTGTCCATCCCCCCGATGTCAATAATCATTGCTTCGCCCTTCTCAATGCCCGCAAGATACATTGCCGCCTTCGAGTTTACTGTTAGCTCTTCTTGCACCAAATCCGCTTTGAAATGCTCGCCTAATGGGTGTCTGCCGTAACCCGTTGTCCCCAGAGCCTCTATATCTTCTCTTTTCACACCAGCAATCTCCAACGCCTCGGCAAAGACCTTCTCCGCTGTCTTTACTACATCCCTTGTCGGCGTCCACGCTGCCCCTAACACTTCGTTATCCTGCATTATCGCCGCCTTTGTCGTTGCAGAGCCGGAATCAATGCCCGCAGTAAGCCCCTCCTGCGCCGTCCGTTCCAGTATCCATCTCCGTCTCACTATTGTAATCAGCGCTTCCAATCTCGTAAGCAATTCGCCTGCTTTTGTCCTTTCTGAGAAGGGGTACATAACAAGCGGTAATTTTGTCCGTTCCTGTATTATCCGTCTTATTTCCGTCCTTATAACTGCACCTCGTGGACATTTGTGACACCCGGCAATGAATACCGCATCTGCATCATATAGTCCCTCAGCCACTGCATAGCCTCTGGCCATCGCTACTTTTAATCCCCAGCTTGCGCCAAAGTCATATCCGAATTCGTCCCCCTTCTCTGCTACGTAATCCAGGTCAACTTCGGGCACAAATATCTCGGCTCCTATCTCTGCAACCGCACGCTCTATCTCATGCTGCACATGCCCATAGATAGTGCCACAAGAAACCTGCGCTATCCTTATCTTTTCTTCTCTCTCGCCCATCATAACCGCCTTCTACACTGTTTTTTAAAACCCTTTCTTTCAAAAAGAAAGCGTTATCAAAGAAATAATAATATATTTCATATAAGATAAATTTTTCGCGTACTCATGATGATCTGAAGGTGCATATATATCTCCCTTCGTTCCTACCTTTACTATAATATCTGCTCATAATCCAAGAACTTCGAACCGATCAAAGCACCCTCCCCCGGGGAAGCTGCCAGCCCGCTATGCAGCAGCACACGCGGTAAAGGCGATGACGCTAGCTGAGCGGCATTCGCAAGAAAGGTAACCACGCGCGCAGCTTCCTCGTCTCCGGCGCGCAGTGCCAGGTTTTTCCTTTTTTGTTCGGAATTTCAATTCCGCTCAAATTTATCCCTGATGGTATTAAATATAGTATCCATGAGTCCGTAGTAATCCCCTATTTTTTCGTATATGCTCTCCGCAACCTCTTCTACATAAGTGTGAGAAGTTAGGTTCCTCTCATCGGTCATCTCAAGGCATGTTAGGGTCTGTTCCTCACTCATGATGCCAGCGCGTAAACACTCTCGGAAGCACGATTTTGGTGAATTGCACACAAATCCTTCATAGTCATATAAATATTCTTTCATCAGTTTCCAGAAAATCTCAAAGGTATATTCAAATCTCTGGATAGTAGCATCTCTTACAATTTCCGAGTATGATTCTGTCAGAATCTCACGCAACGTTAGTAGCGCCTTTTCTGCCTCGTTTAATCTCCTCCTCAGCTTTTCCATACAATTCCCTCCGTTAATGCTTTCTCTCTAAATTCCCTGCTTGTTTGAGAAAGATCGACAACATCCACTTTGTACGGGATATTCGAGTTCTCCACGGTTTCCCGTAGCAGAACGAAGTTTTTCCTGTTTATTCTACCCTTAGGTAGTATTCCTATATCTATATCAGAAGTTATAGCGCTGTCGCCTCGTGCCCGCGAGCCAAATAGGACGATACTAACAGGGCTATCTTTAAAGGCGTCTTTTACTGTATTCTCGAGCTTTTTTAATGCCTTTTCGTATACCGCGGTGTTCATGCTTCTGTTAATGCTGTGTTACTATTTTTTATTGTATATAAAGTATAAGTTCTGCCTATTTAGGACGCAGATTTACACGGATTTACACGGATTTACACGGATTTAAGGGATATAAATTATAACTCTGCGTTCGCCCGGCATTAATTAATATAACCCTCTAGCAATCGAATATCCGGTAGGTTAAAAGGACTTCTAGGACATGACCAACCATTTAAAGAAAGATAAATAAATTATTATGTAAATACATTTCCAACTGCTATATCTACAAGGCCATATATGTGCATTGAGATCATATCTACATACGGCGAGATCATCCCTACGTCCCTCAGAAACCAAGCCAAAAAGAATATAACCGAGAATGTCGCGGTTATTGCTAATGGAATGACCACAGATGGAGGTGCTTCTTTTACCTTTGGCTCTCCCACCACTCCTTTCGGATTCTTAAAGTATGCAGTAAGTATTATGGGGAAGAAATAAACGACATCCAGCAAAGAAGCTGTCAGCAGGACGAACAGGAATATAAGCATCACAGGTGAAATTGTTTCGGCTGCTTCCACGGCTCCCATGCAGAGAAATATCTTGCTTATTAAGCCAACCGCAGGTGGAATGCCGCACATACCAAAAGCACCTATCGTAAATGCCATCATCGTTACCGGCATTGTCTTTCCTATGCCTGCCATCTCACTTATGTTCTTCTTTCCAGTCGCCACCATTATCGCACCGGCGCAGAGAAAGAGCGTTATCTTCATGTAGCCGTGGAAAGGGATGTGCATCATTGCGCCTTTTACTCCATCCGGGGTTAACAACGCCGCACCCAGCAGAATATATGACAACTGGTTTATGGTAGAATAAGCAAGTCTTCGCTTCAGGTTATCCTGTGCTATGGCAAACAGATTGGATACGATCATCGTAAAGGCGGCTATGCATGCGAGCACCAGGCCAAGTCCGAGTGAGGTCATCAAATCCACACCATAGATGTAACATACAATCCGGACGATCCCGAACACGCCTGCCTTCACCACAGCCACGGCATGTAATAGCGCACTTACCGGTGTAGGCGCAACCATAGCAGAGGGAAGCCATGAATGAAAAGGCATCCACGCCGCCTTCAGGAACCCTAAAAGGAAACAGAGGAATAATATTATCAGTGTCCATTTATGTGCGGGGTTAAGAGCTTTAAGTGCCGCTATCCCACCATTAGTAAAATCCGTGGTGCCCGTAAGATAATATGTCATCATAACACCAAAGAGGAAGAAACAGCCAGAAGTGATCAGATACGCGAAATATTTATGGCCCGCACTCAACGCTTCTGCCGTCTGATCGTGAATGACAAGCGGATATGTAGAGACAGTAAGTATCTCGTAAAAGATGAACATCGTGAGTAAATTCGCGGACATCGCAATGCCTAAAGCGCCGAAAATAGCAAGAGCGAAGCTAGAGAAGAACCGTGTCTGCGCATGCTCCTTCAGCGACCGCATATAACCTATGGAATAGATAGTTACTAATATCCAGAGGGAAGAGGAAGTGAGAGCAAAAAGCATACCAAAAGCATCTACTTTTAACCCAATTTCCAGGCCCGGAAATAACGTCTGGGTGAAGGTGCATCTAATGACATCAGCATCTAAAATCGGGTTTATCATGGACAGACAGGGTGA
>CAZOEM010000005.1:7232-18833 GCA_964578735.1 uncultured Halobacteria archaeon
CGTATATTCGGCCATTTACCCAGTAGCAATATCAATGGTGCTGCTATTAGAGGGCATAAAATAACAAACAGCGGCGTCAGCATCTCTACCATTGCGGCAACACCCCCACACCTAAATTAGTTAACACCTGTCCAACAAGAGGTGAAGATAGGTTTGTAAGCCATAGAATACCAACGACAATACAAAGAGCCGCGAGGATTAACATCGGAACAACCATGGTAAGCGGAAGATTAGCCTTCTTTGTCTCTTCTCCTCCTCCATGCCCTTCTTCAGACTTAATGAAATAAATGCGGTCTATTACACGCCAGAAATAAGAGAGGTTTAAGAGTGTACTGGTCAGGAGCACAGCAACGAGGATGTAACCGAAAACGGGCGAAGTTTCCGTAGCCTGTAACGATGCAATGATCAAAAACAGCTTCGTTGCGAAGCCCGTGCTCGGCGGCACCCCAATCATAGATATTGCAGCTATCGAGAATGCGAAACTAGCATACGGCATCTTCTTCCCCAAACCTTCGAAATCCCTGATGTCCCGAAGTCCGAACTTATATATGAATGCGCCGGCGGCCATAAACAGGCAGCCTTTCATTATCGCATGGTTTAATATGTGCGCAACCGCACCGACGAGCCCCCATGCAGACATAGGCGTTAGTCCTATTCCCAGTACTATGTATCCTATCTGAGCAACGCTGGAATAAGCCAGCATCCGCTTCAAATTTGTCTGCATTATCGCAAGCACCGACCCAGCTATTATACCCATAGCCGCTATCCCGCAGAGAGCTACATCTAT
Organism: uncultured Halobacteria archaeon; assembly: GCA_964578735.1. Lineage (GTDB taxonomy): Archaea > Halobacteriota > Syntropharchaeia > Alkanophagales > Methanospirareceae > Methanophaga. Next base: position 8,020 of record CAZOEM010000005.1, read on the forward strand.
ACCGATATAACTATCGATGAACTTGATCGTGAAGACGGAGAAGATAACCCTTATAAGCGCATACACAGATACTTTGGCCATCGCTGTTGCGATTATTATACTTACGGCAGAAGGTGCGTACGTATATGCGTCCGGCTGCCATACGTGTAGCGGAAATAACGCGACCTTTATGCTCAATCCGACTGCGAAGAATACAAACGCCGCCTGCACTACTCTATTGTCATACAGAGGTGGCAAAAGCCTTGAAAGGTCCGCTATATTTAACGTGCCCGTAACGGCGTACAGGAAACCAATACCCAACAGGACGAAGCAGGCACCCAGGGAACCAATTATCACATAGTTATAGCTCGCCTTCAGCGCCCTTCCGCCAGCAGCGGCTATTAATGCATAAGCAGCTAAGGATGCAATCTCAAGGAAAACGTACAGATTGAATATATCTCCGGTCACCGTGATACCAGATAAACCAGTGATAAGGAGCTGAAAAACCACATAGAACGTGACAATCTTACGTGGCAGCTCTTTCTCTATGCTCCTCTTTGAATAGATTACACATACAAAACTCAGAAACAGAATTACGACCAATACGTATGCGTTTAGTGCATCAATTACGTATTCAATACCCCAGGGTGGCGACCAGCCGCCCAACCAGTAATGTATGGTCCCTTCTGTCAGGACACTCTTTAAGATAGACAAAGCCATCAATAGCTGTACAAAGATGGTTGCTAAGGTGATAGGGAATGCCACCTTCTTATTCACCGTTCCGGCGATCAGAATAGTAAAGGCGGCAAGCATCGATATTACAATGACAAGCACCGGGAAATGTTCAGCTAAAAGCAAAGTGCATCACCATTCTTCATACCTTCCACTTCTTCTCCGCCCATCTGTCTCAAGTACCTCCTTCTTTCTGACGTTCGCCATCTTTCTAATATATCCTCTGCATATGAGGTGGTTTATATATACTTTTCGGTTTTATCCGATGATTAGTATGTGAAAAAGAGATTAGACTCAGCTAAAAATTCGGTTTGACAAATAGCATTACGTAATTACAACTCCTACCGGCTTTTTTACTTCTTTTATTCCCCTTTCTCCTTTGAGTAGAAACTCTATATCTATAATAAAAAGGCAATATTGGAAAAACTTTATAAAAATAGGCACGTGGGAAGGCGACATACCTCAGAGGACAATGTAATAAAGGGCTTTCCAAAACATGTACGGGGAGATATAAAGAAGGCATGGAAATTACTAATCAAATCTGTGAAGTTGAATGATCCAGAAAAGTTTTACCCACTCAGCAGAGTGATTTTACCAGGGTACCTTCTTCTTCCCAATCTTAAAGGCGATGTAATTTGCAGATAGATGCAGCAGAGGCGTAATAATCAGGACTGCAATGATCACATCTAAGGAGAAAGCGACAAAGAACCAATCTCGTGCAAATAGGAGCAGCAGCAGCCAGGCTCCTGCCACGAAGTCCAGTTGGTCTACTAGAGGTAGGGGAGCACCCCGTTTCAGTCCCATTTTCCGCTTTATTAGACTGCCAAGCAAGTCGCCTAGCATTGCACCTGCCGATAAGCAAACTATAGAGACGATAAAGTAGGGGAAAGGACAAAAAGCGCCCGAAAACAGTTGCTGTATTATGCCGATGATGAACCCGCAGGAAAAGCCCTTTAAGAAGCCTTCATATGTCTTTCCATCACCCAGCAACCGGTTTTTACCCCAATAAATACCCCCGTCTATGGGCGTTTTTCCGCCAAAGAACGCGGCACTTGAATTCGTTATGTACGCAGGCAGCATAAGCCATATAGCAGCAATGAAGGTCTCTATACTCATGGTGTTTCCCTCTTGATCATATTTATGAATGTAGCTACTATGACCTATAGTTCACATCGGGAAATATTTAAATCGAAGATAGCTATAACATCTACCTATTTAATTTAGGACGCGGATTTACACTGATTAAATTTCTTCTGCGTTAATAACGAATTTTAGTCTGATATTATGCCTTCTCGTCTATATCGTATATTTTGCATTTTTCATTTTTCTCTCTGCAATTTGCAATTACGACATGCCTAATCGCACCTGGGAATACATAGCCCTCAAATGGCGACCACTCGCATTTGGTGTATAGACGTTCGCGGCGGATTTTCACGGGCTTATGTATATCAAGAATAGATAAATTCGCCCTCTTTCCTTCTTCTATACTGCCTCTGTCGTGCAATCCCAAAAACAATGCAGGATTATACGCAGATACCTTTGCTATAAGCATGGGCGGGACATTACAATGTACAATCAGCCAGGCCACGAAATTCCCGTACGTGTCTAAATTAGGAACACCTGCGGGTGCATCAAAGAGTGCAAGAGCTTTTTCCTCTTTCGTATGTGGCGCATGGTCTGTGACGAGGAAATCGATTTTGCCAGATTTAAATGCATCCAGCAATCGCAGCCTATTCTCTTCTGACCTCAAAGGCGGATTAACCTTTAAAAATGCATTCGCCTGTACGTCCTTTTTGGTAAAGAATAAGTGATGTGGTGTTACCTCGCAGTGGAATTTTTTCCCTATAATGTCTAACGTCCTGTAAACCGAAACATGAGCTATATCAATTTTAATTTTAGTTTTAGTTTTAGTGTCGCCGGAAGCGGCGGCCAAAACTTTCTTAACCGCAGACAATTCCGCTTCCTCGGGTCTCAGCTCGCTATGAGTCTTCAGTTTTGATCCCTCGCGCATCTTCTCTATAACCTGCTGGTCTTCGCAATGAATAACAAGAGGTTTTGCAGTCGCTTCTACGGCTGCAATCGCTCTTGGCAGCACATCATCGCGTATATACAATCCGCCTGTTGTCTCAGCGAGGAATATTTTATATGCTATCACTTCTTTCTGCATCTCTGCAATAGTATTTATGTTGGAATCAGAAACACCGCCGTAGAAGAGTATGTCAATCAGGCCTTTTGTACGTGCGAGCTCCTTCTTTTTTATTAGCCGGTCGGAACTTATGCAGGGTAAAGGAGTATTGGGCATGTCAACGACAGTGGTTATACCGCCATGAAGTGCAGCCGCTGTACCGGACTGAAAATCCTCCTTATAATCCCATTTATGGCTGCTATCCATCCGTAAATGTGCATGCAGATCAATAAACCCGGGGAAGATCAAACACCCACGAGCTTCTATTTTGCGCTCGCCTTTTAGACCCTGCTTTTTTATCGCCGTAATATAGCCATTATCAATAGCAATCTGAGCATCATGTATTGCATAGGGATTTACAATTCGGCCTTCGATAATCAGGTCATGGAGCATGTCTCGTTAAGTATATCTATATTTAAATAGAAGAAAGAGATAGTATAAAGTGTATAGGGACGAGAAGATGTTTCCAAACAGAAGAGTGCAGGGTATGGTGGGGCGACAGATACACGTAGAGATGAAAGGTGAGCGGTGCGTGCTGGAAGGGATACTGTCATCGGTAGACGACTACTTGAATTTACATCTGAGTAGTGCGAGCGAGATACAGAACGGAGAAAGAAAGCGATTGCTTGGCTCTGTGGTACTCAGGGGTAATAATGTTGTGCTTATAAACCCAATGAAGGAATGAGCGAGAGAGAGGCAAAGGGGAAGAGTATAGGCATTATCGGCGTGGGTAACATAGGGGCTTCCATACTTTGGGGACTAGTGGCTGCTGATAGTACCGGGATGAAGATTTTCATAAGAGATGAGAAGAAGGAGAAACTCAGTGATTTTGAACGCGAATCGAGAATTGAAATATGCACGAGTAACGAAGCGGTAGCGAAGGAATCAGGGATTTTGATTCTAGCAGTTAAGCCAAACGATATGCGAAGCGTATTAGAAGCAATTGCACCGTTTACGGACGAAGAGACGCTGATAATATCTGTTGCGGCAGGCGTGCAAACAAGCGTAATAGAGTCATATCTTGGCGCTGAGCGGAAGGTGGTCCGGGTGATGCCAAATATAGGTGCACGAGTAGGCGAATCAGTAACTGCGCTATGTGGCGGTATTTATGCGAGCGAAGAGGATGAGCAAAGAGTAAGAGATATTTTAAGTGCTATTGGCGCTGTACACACAGTGAAGGAGCGAGATATGGACGTTATTACGGGGTTAAGTGGCAGCGGTATCGCTTTCTTTGCTGCTGTAATAGATGCTATGGCAGATGGAGGAGTATATGCGGGATTGCCCCGCGACTTAGCGCTTGCAATTTCCGCAAGGACCGCACTGGGAGCAGCGAAGCTAATTCTTGCGGGTGATAAGCCCTCTACGGTGAAACAAATAACCGCCTCGCCCGGAGGTACGACAATAAGGGGCTTGTATGCAATGGAAACGCATGGCGTGAAGGCGGCAATGATGGAAGCGGTAATAGAAGCGACAAAGCGTGCGGGTGAGATTTCAAGAAGGGCTAATTTTTGATAATCGGACGCAGATAAACGCAGATAATCAGGATTTTAAAGGCACCTGCTAAAAAAGCAGTGATTTGTCAACGCGGAGATCGCAGAGGGTTTAAGACAAGAGTGTTTCAATCCACGCGTGGGTTTTCTGATGCCTCTGCGTAAATCCGCGTAAATCCGCGTCCTAAATAGGTAGAAATTGTACTTTATATACAACAAGAAAAGTAATTTATAAAGTAAATGGAAGTTTAATCAGTTAGGCACAGATGAAAGAAATTTTAATTCCGCAGGTAATGGCGATATTGAATAAGGCGGGTTTTGTCGTATCAAGTAGATGCGAAACGAGGAGTTTTGATTTAGCGGCGCGGAGGAGTGAGATAACAGTATTGGCAAAGATATTGCACAACATAGATGGATTTAGCGAGGGAATAGCGCGTGATATAAAACGTGCAGCATTTTGCTTACTTGCTTCGCCCATCATCATAGGAGCACGAAAAGGCACTCGCTTTTTAGAAGATGACGTGGTATATCATAGATATGGCATTCCAGCTATAAACACGCACACTTTATACGATTACTTTGTCGAGGACGTGCATCCCTACGTCTATTCATCCACCGGTGGCTTGTATGTCTCGATAGACGGGGAGCGGATGAGGAAGGCGCGGGAGAAGAAGGAATACTCATTAGGCAATATAGCCACGGAATTAGGCGTTTCCAGGAGGAGTGTCAGCAAGTACGAGGAGGGAGGGACAAGCACTACAATAGACATAGCACTAAAGCTCGAAGAGATTTTAGATGAGATGTTAATAGAAGCGTTAGAGTTTTTAAATACGGAAACAAAAGAGCCATCGTCAATAGGGGGTGTGGAAGAAGTGGTTTCCGGCCTGGAGAAGGGGATATTAAGTATGATGGAGGAGATAGGGTTCAAGATTTTTACTACGGATCATGCCCCTTTTAGCGCTGTCTCGTTCTCACAGCCGAAAGTGAAGATACTCACGGGAATAAGTAAATGCTCAGAACAGATGGTAAAGAGGGCGAGGATAATGAGTAGCGTGTCTCAAGTTACGAAATCGAAATCAGTATTCGTAGTGAATGGAATTATCAAGCGTGTACAGATAGATAGCACGGTTTTGATAGAGAAGGAGGAGTTGAAAAAGATAAGAGACCCTGAAGAGTTCTCCTGTGTGATGGATGAGCGGATAGAATCGGGCCGTAAAAAGCAGCAAAGTGAATAAAGTAGCTATAATCATGGGTTCTGATAGTGATCGTGCGGTAGCGGATAAGGCTGTTGCGGTACTGGCAGAATATAATGTCCCTTATGAAGTAGCGGTAATTTCCGCACATAGGAATCCCGATGAGCTGGATAGATATCTGAAGGAAAGTGAGGATGTAGCGGTGATAATAGCGATTGCAGGTCTATCGGCTGCGTTACCTGGTGTGATAGCGTCGAAAACGGAAAAGCCCGTTATTGGCGTGCCCGTGAGTGGTAAGTTGTTAGGCCTAGATGCTCTGCTTTCTATGGTTCAAATGCCTTCCGGTGTTCCAGTAGGCGTGGTAGGGATAGACGGCGGTGAAAATGCGGCTTTGCTTGCGCTGCGGATGTTAAAGCTAACACTACGGTAAAAAGATGTTAAAAACTCGATAGAAATGGCGATATGAAAAGGATATACTTAGATACAAATCTATGGTGTCGCCCGTTCGATAAGCCTTCTGAAAGAATAACAAAGGAAGTAAATGCATTTTTTGAGATATTGGGAGGTGCATCGGCAAAAAGATACACCCTAATTGGATCTGTTGTTTTGGATGTCGAAGTTGGGAAGATAGAGAAAGAGGAGAAGAAAGTAGCAGTAGAAAAATTGATCTCTATCTTTACATCACAAAAAATAATTGAAGTTTCAGAGTCAGGGCAGAGAGAAATTAGGAAATCGATGGGGCTGAAGCTGCCAGATGCTTCTCATATAATCTGTGCGATCCGAGGGGAATCGGAATATTTTATATCGTGCGATGATGAAATATTAAGAAAGGGAAAAGAAATAGAAAAGCTATATGGGATTAAAGTATGCAATCCTATTGAATTTATTAGAAGGGAAAGACGATGGCGGCAAAGGCGGAAGATTTAAGGATTATGGAGAAGGTACTGGGAGTAACTAAAAAAGAACTGAGTCCCGTGGAGTATGCGAGATTCTTGGAGATCATAACACCAAAAGTTGGGGATTCGGTGAGAGAGATAAGAAAATTTAGAGATATAATTACTGAAGAAGAGTTTTTAAAGCTGTTAAAGGGAAAAGGGGCAGAAATTATACCATGAGAATTTGAAATTTATTAGCGAAGATTCAAATACTGCGCCACATGAAATAGAACCTTTGTAACGCAGTGATATTACAAAGGGCAGCGAATAGTAGCATCACCCAGCCGAGGAAAGAGTAACTTAAGGGTCCGGACGCGGGTAACGAATAGGGATAGCAGAGAGTGATGAAAGTTGCGGCTATTAATAGTAAAAGGCGATCGGCTCTGCCAAGTAAACCGCCATATATTCTTCTCAGCCCAACTGCCTGTGCCTGTGTGCCCATGTAGGAGGAGAGTAAAACGCCAATAATAGCGATCATACCGATTTCCGTGCTTATATAGCCGCCAAAGATGATGCCGCACATGATTACCACATCCGAATATCGGTCGAAGGCATGATCGAGGAAATCACCCTTCTTGTTCGCGTTACCGATTTCACGAGCTAAAATACCATCTAATGTGTCTAAGAGCGCATTGAGAGAGATGGAAATACCCGCGAGTAGCAAAAGGATAAGATGCTTACCAGAGAAGAAGAAAGATAAGCCGGCGAGTAGAGCGAAGAAGAAGGAGAGAAGCGTCAAAAGATTCGGCGAGATGCCTGATGCGGCGAAGAATCGCGCTGCTCTCTTCGGCAATTCACATTTATTCACCAATGGGCGAAACAGAGAATCAATGGCCATTTCTTTTATTTACTATATATGTGATTGTTTCTCCATTAGAATAAAGGGAGTAAAAGAATGAGCAGGGTGTTTAGGGAAGTAATAATCCGAAGTAATATAGGGGAGGAAGAAGTGAAGGCGTTATTTGATACCGGGGCGAGCAGGACGTTCATATTAAGAGAAGTTGCAAGAAGAATTGGGAACTTAGTTGAGTTATCAAGACCACGAATCGCCACCTTGGGAGATGGTGAAAACGAGATCAAAATCAATGAGGGTATATTTATAGAAATAACGCTTGATAATTACACGATTTCAACAGATGCGGATGTTTCGGAGAAACTTGCTCACGACCTTATCATCGGTGCGTCAACGATGCAAGAATGGGGCATCGTGGTGGACCCGGAAGAGGAGAAAGTGGAGATAAAAGAGCGTAAAACCTCTTTTGAGTTGGTTTGATCCTAAACCTTTCTTTCAAAAAGTTTTATCAAAGGAATTAAGGGGACAAAAAGAGTTGGAACTCTGGCAGATATTCTTGGGAATGGCATTCTTGCTTGCAATTTTGACTTTTGCTTACCTTTTGATTAGCAGGAAGAGAAGAAGAGAGAAAGTGGTTAAGATTCTGAAGGAAGCAAAAGCATTGAAGAAAGAGATAGAGAAGGAGGGCTTAACAACCACTTCTGACGTTGTTTTAGCACAAATTCTTTGTGCAATAAACGATGTGAAAGCATTGATATTGTTTTGTGTTGGGGTATTGATAGCCCTAAATCTTACGATAATAGCTATGTTTAACTAATGAAAATATAAACCCTAAAATAGTAGAGGGGGAAAAATGGGAGTAATAGAGAGAAGTTATTAAAGGAAGTAGCTAAAGGGGGCGAAAGAGAAGATGGAACTCTGGCAGATATTCTTAGGGATAGCATTTTTCCTTGCGATTTTGACTTTCACTTATCCATTGTTAAAAAGAGTGAGGAGGAGAGGAGAGAAGAAGAAGGAAGATAGAAAGGAAGAAATGATTAAGATAATAAAGGAGATAAAGGAACTAAAAGAAGAGATAGAAAGGGAAGAAGGAAGTTTAACTTCCATAAGTGACCTATTTTTAGTGTCTGTGCAAACTCTTTTCGAGATAAGAAGTGTAAACAATGAAATGAGGGGCATAAACGAAAGGATAAAAGAAATGAAGGCGATTATCTGGTTTGAACTAGGAACTTTGCTCGCTCTTGGTCTTGCCATAATATCAAACCTTTAAAATATTGATAGACCTCAATCTTACGATAAGGGAACTCACGAATAATGATTTACCAGAACTGTACTAAAATTTTCCAATGATTTTTAAGACACAGATTAACGCAGATTAACGCAGATTTAAAGTAGTGTACCTTGATTTATAAATTTGATTTTGATTCAACCCGTAAAAACGTAATAATTTTTTCGGGACAGTAGCGTCTGTGTAAATCTGTATCTATTTAACTAAAAAATAAATCATCAAGGGGAACTTCAATATCCCTACTCAACTTTTCGTACAACTAAATTTCGGATTGTTTGACCGTCTCTAAACCCGAACTCTCAACTCCTCAACCCCTCAACCCCTCAACCCATACAACTCCAATCCACCGATCCGGGCTTATAGATAGCCCTTAACGCATCCCTCCTTCCGCTTTCGCCCGCCGTCTCGACATCAATAATCTCACGCACCAAAGAAGCTACCTCCTCCTTGCTCTTTTCACTAGTATCCAGTTCATATACCGTTTCGCAAAGCTCGACCGCTTCTATTAATATGACATCGAGCGTTTCGGCGTCCACATTCTCCGCTATTTTCTCTGCGGCAAAGCCCTTTTGCTTTAGCCGATCGGCAAGCAGGAGCGGATTGGTACGCAGTACGATTGCTACATCCGGCATCAAGAGATGCGCTAAGTGGCTTTCTATCAACAGCGGCTCTGCTCGCGTAACGTATTCTTCTAGTTTGTCAAGGTCCGCGATAAGGGTCCCATTATCCACAGCGGTATAAAAGCCTTCCGCCGCTATTAGGCTATTCAAATCGGTAAAATCTATGCCCAGTGCTTTGCAGATACTTGTCTTGCCTACGCCTGGTGTGCCCGTGATCGCTATTTTCATACACAAACCTTTGTACACTTCAGAAGGAAGTTTTATTAAAGAATATAAGTTAAATGGGAAATATAAATACTATTCTGAAGGTGGAGACGAAAAAGAGGGGTGAAGGAAGAGAAGTCACGGTTATTAGAGGAAGGTTTTTTAGGGAGGGCTTGAGGGTAATTAGCCTACATAATAATTGATTTTTTTATTTAGCTATACAAATACCGGAGGCGAAAAGAGGTGCCAGTTGAGAGGGAAGCCAAGGAGGAGGAGATACTAAAAAACGATTTTTTCTTTTAGGTTAGGGAAGAGAAGGAATTAAAGGAACGGATAGATAAAAAGCGTAAACAAAGGGGTTGATGAGATAAAGACGTAGATATTTTTCGGCCTGGGTGTCTCGGTTGCCTTTTGTCTTGCGATGATGTCCCTGCTTTTTGCCTTAATGTCCCTGATTTAATGGCAGGAACGCATAATAACCAACTAAAACTGATTATTGAGACAGATTAACGCAGAAGAAATTAAATCCGTGTAAATCGGCGTCTTAAAATAGTTAGAAGTAAATACACCAAAAAAAACAGAAAAGAATAAAAGTATTTATAGATACTATGAATAGAATGTATGGAATGGGGAAAATGCAGAAGGCGAAGGCGAAAGGTAAGGCGCTGAGCCGAAAGTAATATATTCCCCTGTTTCTATTGAAAAAAATTAGGAGGTGAAAAGAAGAAAAAATGAATAAGCAAGTAAAAGGTAAAGCGATAATAGGTATTGCAATTGCGGTGATTATGTTAGCTACTTTGATGGCCATGATACCGGCGGTAAGTGCAAAGGACGTGTCAAATCAGTACTTGACTTTAAGAGAACCCGCTAATCTGTTTATGGTGAATCCGGCATTTGTGGCTATTGAAATGGGCAACACAACTCTTTCCATGATGTACTATCAGGACTTTCCTACGGATTCGGTAAAAATCGGTCAAGAGCTCATCTTTAACAATACAGAAAGAGGAGACGTAGTATTGATAGAAGGTATTGCAGATACAAATACGGACGGAGAAGCATTTTCAGCATCTGCATTTGTAACAGAGGCAGTGCCGAAGGTGAATGGCGTGGAGGGCAATGACAAGACTGTTGAGGGTATATACTTCGATACAACCTCGATGGGTAGGACAGGGACGTACATTCTATCATGTAAGACGAAGGGTCTAAAACAAGCCCTATCCGTATCCAGACCAATCATCCCAATAGAATTGAAAGTGGGACCGGATGTTGTTTCAACAATAACAGTCGGGACTAAGCTGAAATTAGATTGTTCGGGCATATCGGACCTGGACCCATATGATTGTGTTGACCTGGAAATCACGGACCCGGATGGACGTCAAATAAAAACGTGGACCG
>CAZOEM010000006.1:0-16298 GCA_964578735.1 uncultured Halobacteria archaeon
TTTGGTTTTTGGTCATTATGATTTGTTTGAGATTTGGTGCTTGTAATTTGAGATTTTCGCTCTATACAAATACAATCCGTGTAAATCCGTGTAAATCTGCGTCCTAAATTAAGTAGGTAGAAGTTATACTTTATATACAACGAGAAATGAGTAGAATAACAGGCGTTTTTAACAATAAGAGCTCAGTTGAGCTTGTACTAAAGAGTTTAGAAGTGCAGAGCGGAAAAGAAGAGGAGCTATTTTGGTTATGCACGGAAAACGGCGAGTTCTATTCCCATGTCCTGCAAGACTTAAGCCGAAAAGTGGATAGAGGTAGTAGAAATTGTATGGGGTTTTGTTACGCTAACTCAGCTCGTTCAAGAAACGGCTTAGAATGCAAGTTCGTAGCAGACGCAGAGCTATATAATTTGAACGAATTAAAGGGTGAATACGATATAGAAGGCGAGAACAGCTATGACGTGCTTTTACGATTAGTAGAGAAGCATGCTTCTTTTGGTTCCCTCACTAAGATTGAAGGTGCTTATGCTCTTGCATATTGGATAGACGATGGGTTGTACATAGCCCGAGACCTATTGGGATTGAAGGCTGTTTATTTCGCACATAGCGATGGATTTGCATTTGCATCGGAGCGAAAGGCACTGGAAGCGATGGGATTTTATCATGCAATTGGGCTTGAACCGAGAACACTATTGAGATATAAGATACATGAAGACCGATTGTGCTTCGAGGAGAGGGATTCCTTCTCCATCATGCCCGAGCTAAAGGCGGATACGGAACAGATAGAGGAGAAATTGCTGAACTTGCTGCGTGCGAGTATCCGGAGGTTGATACCACAGGATGAACGATTTGGTGTGCTCTTTTCCGGTGGATTGGACTCCACACTCATCGCGTATTTATGTACGGAATTAGACGCGGATTTTGTTTGTTATACCGTGGCGGTTGAAGAGCCGGGGATGAAGGATGCGGAGGATTTGGACTATGCGATGCAGATTGCTGCGGATTTGGGCTTAAAACTGAAACTAACGAAAATGAGGGTGGATATGCTTGAGAAACCACTCCATGAAGTCGTTTCCTGGATCGATGATACAGACGTTGTAAAGGTAAGTGTGGCATTACCGCTATATGTAGCATGTGAGCACGCAAGGGCAGACGGCATAAAAACGGTATTATATGGTATGGGCACAGAGGAGCTGTTCGCAGGATACCTGAGACATAAACAGGTGAAACCGAATGAGTTGAATAATGAATGCCTATCGGGTATCCGGTGGTTATATGAGAGTGACCTCTATCGAGATGAACAGGTGGCGAGAGCGCAAGGGATTTCGTTGCGAGCTCCTTTTTTGGCTACTGAGCTTGTGGATTATGCATTGAAGATACCCGCAGCGTATAAACTGGCGGGTAATGAGAACCGCGTGATATTAAGAGCGATAGCACGAGACCTTGGTCTCGTGGCGGTTGCGAGCAGGAAAAAAAGGGCGGTGCAGTATGGCTCCAACTTCCTTAAAGCGATAGATAAAATCGCCAGACACGAAGGATACAGGTATAAAAGAGAATACCTCAAAACTTTATATCCATCGCGAAATGTGAAGTTGGGTTGTCTCTTCAGTTCGGGTAAGGATAGTACTTACGCGCTCTGGCTCATGAAGAAGGTAGGCTACCCAGTGGCATGTCTTATCACCCTGAAAAGTCTGAATCCTGAATCGTATATGTTTCATACTCCTGCAATAGACCTGGCAAAGCTGCAAGCCGAGGCGATTGGTTTGCCTATAATAATGAAAGAGACGGAAGGCAAGAAAGAGGAGGAACTGGATGATTTGCGCGCTGCATTAAGGGAAGCAAAGCAGACATACGGAATAGAAGGTGTTATAACAGGTGCATTATGGAGTAATTACCAAAAAGAGCGGATAGAAAGGATAGCAGCAGAAGAAGACATCAAAGTGTTCTCCCCGTTATGGCATATGAACCAGGAGACGGAGATGCGGCTCGTGGTATCCTTTTTCGATGTGATCTTATCGGGTATTAGTGCTTATGGTTTAGACAAGAGCTGGCTTGGTAGGAAGATAACCGTGGCGGATGTTGACCGATTGGTTGCACGGGCTAAATATTTCTTGAACATATCAGGAGAAGGCGGTGAATTTGAATCTCTGGTGTTGGATGGGCCATTGTTCCGGAAAAGGCTTGTTATAATGGAAAGTGAGATAGAGGAGGAGGACGAGAATACTGCAAGATTAGTGGTGAAGGCGGCGAGGTTAGAGGAGAAGTAGGAAATATTTGCTTGTTCATGATTTGATTTTTTAATACACTATTATTTCCATCTGCGTTAATTAGTGTTAATCCGTCTCCATATACGTTTTATATGTCTTTACTTTTGGTGTATTTAACAGAAGACACATGAAACCGCTTCATATACCGGTGCTCCACAAACTTCTTTAATCGATACGCAAATACCGTGAATAGCATGCCATTGAAATACATCACTGCTTTGTCACTACCGAGCGATAGAAACGCACGTGGATTCTGTATTGTGTTCTTAGGACGGTATCGCACCATTTTTGCGCCTTTTATCCTTCTTATTATATTAGCAGCAGCTACTTTGCCCTGTCGCTCCGCCTCCTCTACATTTTGACCTGAGCGAAGACCAGCACATTCAAAACAGAGAGCATCGCCAACTGCAAATACACATTCAGACACACGGAGATATGAATCCGATTTTATCCTGCCATTCTCATTGGGGAAATCGAGTTTCTCCAGAAGGCGGTTTGGCTTTATCCCCGCAGTCCAGATAACAAGATCATATGGGCGTTTGCTTCCGTCTTTGAATGTTATCGCCTTCTCGCCCACTTCCTGCACCGCCGTTTCCGTCAATATCTCAACACCCCGATCAGCGAATATTTTTGCTACATATTTCGATACTTTCTCTCTGGGAAAGGTATGTAATATCCGCGGCATCATCTCCACGAGAGATATCTTCGCTTCTGCTCTCCTATCATCGAAATAATCATTCAATTCGCCGGCAACCTCTACACCCATTAATCCGGCACCGATAACCGCAATATTGAGCTTCTTAGAGTAATCGAGCTGATCGAGCGCATTTTTCGTCTCTACCGCACTTTTTAAGTTGTTAACAGAGTATGATAGCGCTTCCGCTCCCGGGATGCCAAAAAATGTCTGTTCGGCACCGATAGCGATCACGAGGAAATCATAAAGTATCTCTCGTCCATTGCCATCTGTCTTCACCTTTTTAGCTTTGAAATCGACATTTACGACCGTATCATGTATGAACTGTACACCTATTTCTGAAGCGAAGTTATTTAAATCACCTGAAATCTCATCCGGCGTGACTTTTGCACTTAATATCTCAGGATGCGCTGCCAGATATTCTAGTCTCGCTCTGCGATCAATCATAATAATATCGGGTTCCTTTGAACGTTTTCGTAGCTCTCTTGCGACTTCCACGCCGCCAAATCCACAGCCTAGCACTACTACTTTCATATTGTCTGACCTATAAAACTGTAAACTAGAAATTAAAATATAGATAAAGATTATTACTACATATATCAAACTAAAAATAGTAAAAATGAACATACTAGTCTTACCAAAGCTGCTTCCCCGAGCGGACATAATTGGCGGCCCCATCTTAATCTATCATAGAATAAAGAACCTGTCTTCGATGGGGCATAAGATAACCCTGATTGCGCCCGCCTATACGGAAGAAGATAGAACGGATAAAAGCCTTAACCCCTTCTGTGAAAAGATCATCAAGATCGATTCTGTCCGTGAACGACCGGAAGAAGAAGTAGAGGCACTTTATAAACGATTGCATAGACCGAGGAACTTCTTAACCGGGGACGGTGGTTACAATGACGTGCTAGACGAGGCATTGAAATCAACATTAATGGATAACCATTTTGATGCGGTCATTGCTGAATATTCTATGATGGGACAGTACATAGCGTCAAATCGGAGCTTCATCCCCGCAGATACCATGTCTGTGATTTCGGTACATGAATGCTATACAAAAGCGTTCGAACTAAGAGCCGAAAAGGGAGAGGATATTAGTGCGGATACAATAAAGGAGCTATCTAATTACGCGTTTAAGATGTATGACGCTGCGGATAGGATTTTATCATTAACGCGGGAAGATGCCGATATTATTATAAACTATGCACCGGAACTGAAGGACAAAATCAGGGTAGTGCCTCACGGAGTGGACACTGCATTTTACACGCCGCCTGAGAAGAGATCATGGGCAAGAGACACAAAAAATATACTCTATCTTGGCAATTTCATGCATAATCCTAATGTGGATGCGGTAAAGAATTTCATCAACCACTGCTGGGCGAGAATCCTGCGGGAAGTTCCGGACGCTAAGTTTTACGCAATTGGGCGTACTCCGCCACAGGAACTCCTGGATTTGAGGAGTGAGAATATAATTGTCCGGGAAGGCGGTACTAACGATAATGTGCGGCGGATTTACCGGGATAGTGATGTGTTAGTAGCGCCGATTGAGTTGGGCACGGGATTCAGAGGCAAGCTATTAGAAGCGATGGCTTGCGGGCTGCCAGTGGTTGCTACTCGACTGGCTACTTTTGGTATAAGCCCCGTAGAAGGGGAAGAGATGTTCGTAGCAGATGATTATGACGCTTTTTCCGGGTACGTGATTATGCTTTTAAATGATGTCGAACTGAGGAAGAAGATTAGTATGAATGCATTAGCATTAGCACTGAAATTTGACCACACACATGCAGCCGAGAAATTGGAGCGGGTGCTTAAAGAAGGTAAAAAATCGGTGGATTTTGCATTCTAAACTAAATTTCAATTTGCACGCTGTTTTTTGCAATAAAACGCTCGAAATCCACAAGATTTTGAGCTGAGCAATTACTCAGACATTGCTTTTGATTTCCTCTAACTCGGCTTCTGTAAAATGTTCGGTCCATTTCACCGGAGCTATCACTTCTACCATCCCTCCGGACACAACCTTCTCTTTCTCTCGTACCATTTTTGCGCGTATCAATCTCTTTACGGATTGAGTGGTTTTGCTAGTAGGCAAATTTAAATGTTTAGAAATGACATAAACAGTGCAATCTTCATGATCACAGATAAAATTGTAAAGTCCCCAATCGGTAGCTAAAGTATCACCCATATGAGGCCCCGCTTTAACTTCCGTCTTCACTTGCACACTGTCCATAATTGCATCATACTATTGTTTATCCTGCTATTACTTAAACGTTTTGATATTATTTTATTTTTTATGCGCAGGCGCATTAAGTATCAGGTGCAGGAAAATGGCAGATCAGGCGGAGATTCACAGGAAAGCCGTGAGCAGTGAAGATGAAGAACGAAGGGAGGCAGCGAAGCAACTCCAGGCTAATTTTGCTGTTCTTCCTGATAAAAAGCAGGCATGGGACGATCTGATTCGGCTGGCTCAGGACGAAGATTGGAGGGTGCGCAGCGATGCAGCAAATGCAGTTGGAACAGCATTTCCTCTCATTCCCGACAAGGAGCAGGCATGGAACGACCTGCACCGGCTGACCCAAGATAAAGACAGTGATGTGCGAAATAACGCAACAAGAGCAATAGGTAACGTTTTTCCTCTTGTTTCTGGCAAGCAGCAGGCATGGAACGATCTGATTCGGTTGAATCGGGATAAAGACAGTGATGTGCAAGAGAACGCAACAAGAGCAATAGGTAACGTTTTTCCTCTTGTTTCTGACAAGGAGCAGGCATGGAACGACCTGATTCGGCTGACTCTGGACGAAGGCAGTAACGTGCACGGGGATGGAGGATACGTGCTTGGAACTGCTTTTCCTCTCATTCCCGACAAGGAGCAGGCATGGAACGACCTGCACCGGCTGGCTCAGGACGAAGACAGTTGGGTGCGCGAAGGTGTAGCAACTGCAGTTGGTAAAGCTTTTCCTTTCATTCCCGACAAGGAGCTGGCATGGGACGACCTGCATCGGCTGGCTCAGGACGAAGACAGTTGGGCGCGCCATGGTGTAGCATCTGCGCTTGGTGATGCTTTTTCTTACATTCCCGACAAGGAGCAGGCATGGGACGACCTGCATCGGCTGACTCAGGACGAAGATTGGAGGGTGCGCGAAAGTGCAACATCTGCGCTTGGTGATGGTTTTTCTCTTATTCCCGACAAGGAGCAGGCATGGAACGACCTGCATCGGTTGACTCAAGACGTGGAGTGGAGTGTGCGGTTTGATGCAGCAATTGCGCTTGGTTCTTCTTTTCCTCTCATTCCTGACAAGGAACAGGCATGGGACGACTTACATCGGCTGACTCAAGGCGGGGAGGACTGGGACGTGGTGGCGTATGCAAGCTATTATCTGGGCAGAATATCTATATTTAAAGCAATCGAGGCAGAAAGTGAAAAAAGTTTCGGGAACGAACTAAAAAAAGCCATAGACTTTTTTGATGATTCATCAGTGTGGTCGAAACATTCTGACCCATCCGAATTTTGCCTTCCCTTTTACAGGTCGTTTTACACAATAACATTCGAGAAACAGAAATCAGAAGTCGAAGTGCAGAAATATCTTGCCGCGGCAAAACGTGCATCTTACAGCTCAAAGAGCAGAGCGCAACTCCTCGAAGCCGTAGAGAACCTTGCAAACGCCTTGAGAAAAGCCAAAAGTCTTCGAGAATCGAATTTGGAGACAATAAAACGCGACCTGAACGCCTACCGATGGTACTTTGACCACGCTGTAGACTCAATCAATGCTGCCGCGGAGGAGACGCCTGGAGCAGCAAGGGTTCTGCGGCGCGGGCTGCCGATTATTGACGAGCAGATAAAAGAGATAATTCGTGAGATTCAGGAGAAGGCAAGAGCGGTATGCAAACAGACGCGGGGAACGCCACTCGAAGAACTTGGACAGGAGACGACCCGATATGCTCAGGAACTACCCGCCCAGAACCCGTTGGCATTGACGATAGCGCTGAGCAATATGAGCAGTATTGCAAGAGACTGGTGTGAATACATTCCAGCAGATAAAAGAATACACGCCTGCGAAGAACTCAAAAATCTAGTGAATATGGAGCTTTCAGAACAGAGTGTGGCACTTGCCAGAGTTTTTGAGTACATAAATACAAATATCCGCATTCCACGCATCCAAACTGTGCACATATCAGCGACACAACAAGAAATAGTCAGGCTCGCCGTAGTCCAAATTTGTTTTGAACTAACAGAATCGTTCCCATTCGGGGTTAAAAACAAAGGCGAAGTAAAAGCAAAAATTTTTTCCGCACTTAAAATCGCCCGCGAGGACGGTGCAAACATCGTCTGCTTACCAGAACTTTGCCTTTGCGAAGAATGGATTAACGAGATTAAGGAAGAATATCTAGATATGATTGTCATTGGAGGCAGTTTTTACAAAGACAATAAGAATATCTGCCCTGTGATAACGAAATCCAATATTGAAGTTGAAATACCACCCCAGCCCAAGATGACGCCGTCTGCCCCTGAATATTTTGGGATAATGGGACCAAGAATGACGCCCGGAGAAGCAATCTACAAATACGAGACACAATTTGGCAGGTTTGTGATATTGATCTGCAGAGACTTCGACAATTTAATCCACTACTTCAGAAATACGACGGAAATTGACATAATTTTCTGCCCTGCTTTTAACCCCAAAAAAGACCGATTTCACAGAGAGGCAGACATTCACATCGAAAAAACCCCGTCTTATGTCCTGATAGCAAATACCGGGGTGTACGGTGGGACTTCGATTTTTGGACTGTTAAATAAAAACTATTTCAGCACACTGGTGGACGGCGGCTGCAAAGACGCAGAAGATTTGACGAATAAGCTGTGCGAAGTCAAAGAAGGTCGAGAAGAAGTGATTCTCGCAGATTTCAATTTGATTTACAAATCTACCCAAGTTCCAACACCATCTGATCCAAATGAAGAGATAAGAAGCATTGAAAATATCAAGAAAATCCCTATTCAACTGAAGCAAATCTAAAAAGCATTTGAAGGTAGGCAAAGGTTTGTTAGACCTCCACCAAAATATAGGATGAAACAGCATAAAATTAGAGTATTCGCTCTTGTTCTGACAGGCAGCATCTTGGCTTCTCCATGCAGCAGGTCGAAGAGGGCACAGGTGAGTTGGAAATATTCCCAAAAGTATTGAGGAACGTTATCAGCGTGACCGCTCACTGGTCGGAAAGCAACAGAAACTCGTGGAAACCGTTGCTAAACGAACCGAGAAGGAAATCGAGGAATTCAAAGCTGATCAGCAACAGTACAACCAGGAAGAGGATCATCGAATTCACATACTGCATCTGTCTGACATCCACTTAGAGACAGAGAGCCAGGCATGGAAATACCGAATGCAACTTGAAACAGACCTGAAAAACGAGCTGAACGTCAAGAGGCTGGAATATCTTGTCATTTCTGGTGATATTGCCAATCATTCGACTGAGGAGGAGTATAAGGCTGCTTTTGTGTTGGTTGACGGTCTGGTCAGACGTTTCGGGCTGGACGCAGGACGTGTTGTTATTGTCCCGGGCAGCCATGACCTGAACTGGGATATCTCGGAAGAAGCATATCCTTTTGTCCCGAAACGCAAATTGCCGACAGTTCTGGATGAACAACTCACCATTCCAGCGGGAGAAGTGGGAGCTCTGGTTCGTGATGATTCATTGTATCAAAACCGTTTTGAACACTTTAGTACCCAGTTCTATAAAAAAGTGTACCGTGGCAAAGAATATCCACTTGACTATGCTGAACAGTTTATGATAATTGAGCGGCCTGAGGATAAAATGTTGTTCCTGGCTCTTAACTCATGCTGGCAAATTGACCATCACTTCCGTCAGCGTGCAGGAATCAATATGGATGCCCTGAGTCGCGCACTTGACCGATTGCAGGACGAAAAGTACGACGATTGGCTGAAAATCGCTGTCTGGCATCATCCTGTTACAGGCAAGGAAAGGATGAAGAACGACGAGTTCTTAGAATTGCTTTCTGTTCGCAAGTTTCAGATTTGTATGCACGGTCATATCCATGAAGCTATCGAATGCTTTCATAAATATGATGA
The DNA here is from genome assembly GCA_964578735.1 of uncultured Halobacteria archaeon. Classification (GTDB taxonomy): domain Archaea; phylum Halobacteriota; class Syntropharchaeia; order Alkanophagales; family Methanospirareceae; genus Methanophaga. The sequence continues at coordinate 9,045 of CAZOEM010000006.1, forward strand.
CCGGCGTGGGATTCACATCATTGGAGCAGGTACGTTTGGTGCTCCATCTGAGGAACAGGTAACGGGTATTCCACTGCAATATAACCTTCTAACATTTGATTCCGATGAACGGACTATCACTGTAAACACGCGTAAAAAGGAGAAACCCGATGGTGCCTGGTCTGCCGATGCACGTTGGAGAAATAAGAATAGGCCCGATCCGTTCTATGTTATTAATTTAGGATAATTCTGGCGTAATCCTATTGGATATTTAAGTATGCGTAAAATTCGATAGAAACAAAGCTTTGATATACTTGCTATAACCTTTATAGTGGACAAATTCTCCCAGTTGGACATTTTTATTTAGCAATTTTTCGATATTTATTCTGCTTAATTGATTCCTGATTACTAACCAATGTAGTTCTTGCGGTGCACCCTGAGTTAATGTATCTATCTGGCTATTAATGATGTGATATAGAGTTGATTGAGGAATGGGGATATTTCATCGTTTTAATCGGTTGTTATTTATCTCACGAATAATATCTTGCCTGGTGTACGTTATCTTTTCTTTCAGCCGCTGATTCAATATCGCTATGTCCTCAAGAGTTAGGGGTATTGTGCGTTGACCAATATATTTTAATTCCGCAAAAATCGAATCGGTTTTGGACCATTTCTCCAAATTCCGCTTTGACAACCAAAAAGATAAATAATATCCAAAACTGTCCGACTCAGAGAGATATTTATTTATAAGGCATTATCGCAATTATTTCTATAGCGAGAGGAGGCGAGAGGACAGGGTAAAATGAGACGAATTGGATTTTACAATCGGGAAAAGGAGATAAGGGCGATTATGAATATCCTGGAAGCAGAGCCATCCCTGATCAGCTTCATCTACGGCCCGATAAACAGTGGAAAAACCGCTCTGGCCACTTATCTTATCGAACAACTACCGGATGATTATGTTGTTTTTTACATAAACCTCAGGACTAAGTTTTTAGCGTGTTACGATGATTTCATCGAATCGTTATTTGAGATGCAGATAGAGCCAGAAGCGAAGAAGAGGATGCGGAAAGAGACGCTTGCGGAAATAGTTCAATCTGTAACTAAGGTTGCGGGCATACCAATAAGCAGGGAGTTCATGGATTACGTTTTCAAAGATAAGAAGCCAAAGAACGCCTTCTCATATATTATACAACTTTTTGAAGAGGTGAAGGCAGCCGATAAGCAGCCTGTGCTAGTTTTGGATGAGTTGCAGAAGATAGGGGATGTGAAAGTTAATGGGCCGCACATCTACGAACTCTTCAACTTTTTCATTGACTTAACGAAAGAGAAGCATCTGGCGCATGTGTTTTTAATCACTTCCGATTCGCTTTTCATTGAAAGTATATATAATGAGGCGATGCTGCAGGAGCGGTGCAGGTATCTGTTAGTAGATGATTTTGATTATGAGACGACAATGGCGTTTTTAGAGGTGCATGGTTTTACTGCTGATGAGAAAAGGGTAGCGTTTGAATACTGTGGTGGCAAGCCTGTGTGTCTGGTCGAACTCATGAACTACGAAAACAGGGAAGAGAAAGCCAAAGAGATGCTGCGAATAAGAAGGAGTCAGATAGACCAGAGAATAGGTGTATTGAAGGATGTGCGCAAGAAGGTCCTATTTGAAGGTGTCGAACTTGAAATAACGTATGATAATGTCATGAATATCCTTGCGCGGTTCTCAGAAGCAGAGAGTTATGAATATGTGCGGGTAATAGCAGATGTAACGTATCTTGTTAAGGCGAATATTCTCTTTGTTGATCCGGCAAACAGTATCATAAAGCCGCAGTCTAAGCTGAATTTGCTTGCAATAAGAGAGATACTCCGCAGAGATGATGGGAAATAAGATATTTCAATAAAGATGTGAAAAGAGAAGAGAAGAGAAGAGTGTGTGAGACTATGTCAGTAGATTTGCTGTGAATAGGTTGAATGCCAACTAGACAAAAGTTCATATCCCAAAGGAACTATCGCCTCTTGAACTTCTTCAAAATGTCCAATCAAACCAGCGCAAACATTCTTTATAGTCATACGATACGGGATAACCGGATAGAACAGGATAGAAGAGGAGGAAAAGAATGGCGGTAAGAATGAGAAACAAAAAGACTAAAATCCTATTGACCACGATCTTCTTCTCGTGACGATGTGGATGATCCACCCATAATATATTTAACCAGTAAGTAATTGCAAATACCATAAATGGCACTTCCGGTGCAAAATGGTAGATGAACAGGATTCTTGAGATGAGGGCATATGGGACCCATAGCAGTAAGAACGGGATTAGAATAAAGAGTAACACAAAATCACTCCTTTCTCTTCTTATTTTATCTCGCACTAACTTCGCGGCAATTAAAATCAATGCCGGAATACTGCCCCACCATATCGCAGGATTACCCATCAGAACAATTGTCGAAACCATTGTGTCCCAGGAGTTAGAATAGACCCAGAGAGGTGGACCACCGTGACCGGGTGGGTTTAAAGGATTGTACATAAATGGCCAACTCCAGAAAGGCGAAGAGAAAGGATGCGTTGCATTAATCGTGGCATGGTATCCGAACATGCCCAGTTGCGAATCAAAAACGGTTAATGGTGCGGGCGGAGTAATACTCACATTGCCCACAGACAGGTATTCCGAGATGTATTCCAGATATAACGGCACTCGGTGAATATCGAAAAGCGCATGTCCCGTACCAGAGAACATGTAAGGGATGTAAGTTGCGATATAAATGGCTGCACAAACGCACAGGGCAGCAAAAACTAGTTTATAATCGCTAAATATCGGCTTTCTATTTCTTATATTGCTGATTAATAAAAGGGTCAGAATTGCAATTAAACTAAAAGCGACGGTCCATTTCACAGCAAAGCAAAGCCCGACAAAGATAATACTGATGAAAAGGGAAGCGCCTTTTTTATCTCCTTCTTCTTGCTTAGAGAAATAATCGAATGCAAAGTAAAAGATCATTAAGGTGAAGAAGAGGATGTATATCTCTCCCGTCGCCAATCGAGCCAAAGAGAAATGCATGAACTCGAAAGTCAAGAGGAAAGCAGCGAAGAAGCCCGCTACTGCGCTTTTAAACATCCGCTTACCAAAAAGGAACATTATCGGGATCATTACTGTAGCGGCAATAACACCTACTATACGCCAGCCCAGAGGATTCATTCCGCAGCACAAGATGCCCAGGGCTATTATAAGCTTCCCCAGTGGTGGATGTGTTGACTCATACGGCTCTTCAAGATTCAAATGCTCCTGCGCTGTTCGCACGAAATACATCTCGTCAAAGTACGCACCATACCGTTGTGTAATAGGGAGTTTTATTGTGCTCTGCTCATCAACTAATTTCGTAGCAGCTTCGCCACTCACATTCACCGGTGCTATCTTTTTGTTATCCGTGGAGATCACAATGATCTCGCCTATTTTACCCCTCGATTCCGGTCCAAAGACGAACTTGATGGTGCTGGTACTCCTATGCCCCAAAACAATCCGTTCCCAGGAGCAGAAGTGCACATGCTCTGCCGGGTTGTTATCATAAGAAGAAAGGAACTCATCGTTATCGCCATAAACATCTAATTTCGTTCGGTTTGCATCGCCTACGAAGATATAAAGCTCTTTTACTTGCTGATCGCTACCGAAATCAAATGTGACCTCATCTCCAACTCCCGCTTTTGATGGCTGCCAGTATGAAGAAGGCATATCGGCAGAGCCCAAATTAAGAGAGGCGAAAATCAAAAACACTAATACGAGTGCTGATACTGATACAATTTCCCACTGCTTTTTCTTCTCCACTTTCTATCTCTATCTCATAAGATGACATATAAGATTTTTATTAATTAATAACGCACTATAAACCAGAGAGATGATTATCCTTTCAGGCGGCACGGGAACACCAAAGCTGCTAGTGGGACTGAAACGAGTATTCAAAGAAGAAGAGCTGAAAGTAATAGTGAACACTGCGGAAGACGTTTGGGTCTCCGGTAATTTAATCTGTCCGGATGTAGATTCGGTAATTTACGCATTAGCAGGCCTGGTAGACGAGGAAAAATGGTGGGGTATTAGGGATGAGAGCTTTCACACACATACCGCATTAAAAAGGTTGAATTACGAGGAGCCGATGACAATCGGTGATAAAGATAGAGCAACGCATATAATCAGATCAGAGCAGCTAAGGCATGGGAAAAGTTTGACCGACGCTACTGCTTCGCTTGTAAGACACTTTGGCATCACTGCCATGATATTGCCTATGACTGACGAACCCGCCGCCATAAGCACGAAGATTATTACGCCCGAGGGCGAATTACATTTTCAGGAGTTCTGGGTATCGAAAATGGGCGAGCCAGAAGTATCAGACGTTTATTTCGATGGTATAGAGAAAGCGAAACCTTCTGAAGACGTTATAACTGCGTTGATGTCAGAAGAGGTAGTGGTAATAGGACCGAGTAATCCGATAACAAGCATAGGGCCTATTTTGTGCCTGCAAGGAATACGGGAGATACTGAAGCGAAAAAGGGTGGTGGCAATTTCACCTATCGTAGGTAATGAGCCGATAAGCGGTCCCGCAGGGAAATTCATGCAAGCAAAAGGGTTTGAGGTTTCACCTTATGGCATATACAAGTGCTACGCGGATTTTTTAGATTTGCTTGTCATAGATGCGATTGACGAAAGCCCGAAAGAAGTCGAGGTGCAGAAAGCGGATATTATAATAAAAAATGAGGCGGATAGTGAAGTGTTAGCGAGGGTCCTCCGGGACATTATAAAGGACGAGATTCTTTAGACAATAGATTCGCTAAATATTAGAGAGTCTCTTTTTTGGCATAATGGTGCTTTCATTAAACGATGGAAATATTAGGTATATGTTCTGGGTATTGATGCGGATTATATGCTGAACACTCTACCGCCATCATTTGATTTGTCACGGAAGAAAAATTCAGATATATTTAAATGTTCGCTTGTACGAGATATAAATGGATAAAAATGGGAACAAAAGTGAATTTAATAAGCGGAAGAACAACTGTTCAAGGTCGAAATTTAGACAGTAAGATGTCTGAAGAGTACTTTGAAGAAGTGGCACGATGTGATCTGAACAAAGCGGATATGGATAAACTGGGTGTGGCTGCTGATGAGTCGGTGAAGGTAAAAACGAGTCACGGCGAAGTGATAGTGAAAGCGAAAGAAGATGCGGGAACTCCAGAAGGGATAGCGTTTATACCTATGGGTCCCTGGGCAAATGCTCTCGTCAGCGGAGATACACACGGTGCCGGTATGCCCTCGTATAAAGGGATAGATGCGGAGGTAGAGAAGACAGGCGAGAAAGTTCTGCATGTAAAAGAACTGATGCAGACGTATATGGGATAGGAGGAAAAAGGGAAAAAATGGTAGAAATTACGGATGTTGTTTGCTCTTTGTGTGGCTGTGTATGCGACGATATCGTGGTAGAAGTAGAAGACAACAAAGTGACGAAGGTGAAGCGAGGAGCATGTTCTGTGGGGAAGAGCAAGTTAATGGGGCACAACCGGATAAAGAGCCCTGCGATAAGAGTAAATGGCGAGCTCAAGGACTGCTCTTACGACGAAGCGATAAAGAAGGCGGCGGAGATACTGGCGGCATCGCGAAGACCGCTACTATATGGTTGGAGTTCTACGGTTTGTGAGGCGGATAAGGTGGGAGTAGAGCTTGCAGAGGAGATAGGCGCCGTTATAGATAATACCGCTTCGGTCTGTCACGGGCCTTCCGTGCTGGCGATTCAGGATGTTGGGCTGCCTTCATGCACACTTGGAGAGGTGAAGAACCGTGCAGACGTCATTATATACTGGGGTGCAAACCCTGCTGAGGCGCATGCCAACCACATGAAGCGATACTCGTATGTCTCAAAAGGGTTTTGGACAGAAGAGGGCAAAAAGGCGAAGAAACTTGTCGTTGTTGATGTAAGGGCGACAAAGACGTCAAGGATGGCTGATGTGTTCTTACAAATAGAGCAAGGGAAAGATTATCTAGTACTCTCTGCGTTAAGGGCTATGCTATATGGGCATGAGGACGTAGTGCCGGACGAAGTAGGTGGTGTGTCGAAGAAAGAGCTGTTAGAGACAGTGGAGATGATGAAAGCATCAAAATTTGGGGTTACCTTCTTCGGTATGGGCGTGACGCACACCGGAGCAAGGCACAACAATATCGTTAATGCAATACAGATGACAAGAGCAGCGCATACACACACCAAGTTCAATATAATGCCAATGCGAGGGCATTACAACGTAGCGGGAATCAACCAGGTCTGCACGTGGGAGACGGGATTTCCATTTGCCGTTGATTTAACTCGCGGTTACGGGTGGTACAACCCGGGTGAGCTATCAGCTACGGACCTTTTGATAAGGCAGGAGTGTGATGCAGCGATGATAATCGCTTCGGACCCAGGAGCGCATTTCCCGGGTGAGTCAATAAAGCACCTTGCTAATATTCCGGTCATTCAAATAGACCCATTTCCCAATCCGACAACTGAGTTTGCAGATGTCGTCTTTCCGGCAGCAGTAAGCGGCGTAGAAGCAGAGGGGAACGTCTATCGGATGGATAATATACCTATAAGGCTGCGTAAGTTGATCGATTCAGAATATCCAGAAGATGAGGAGATACTGAAGCGGATACTGGACGAAGTGCGAGCGATAAAAGAGAAGGAGGGCAAGTAAAATGAGTGAAGTATTAATAAAGAACGGAGTGGTTTATGACCCGCTAAATGGCGTGAAGGGCGAGAAGAAAGACATTTGCATTCGTGACGGTAAAGTAGTTGAATCAGTAAAGAATCCGAAAGTGATAGACGCCGAGGGCAGAGTGGTGATGCCCGGTGGTGTGGACATCCATTCGCACATTGCTGGTGCTAAAGTGAATGTGGGCAGGCTCTTCAGACCAGAAGACGGCAGGAAGGGTGTAGAGGCGAAGACGAAGGTTTGCAGGTCGCAGTCCGGCTATTCAGTACCTAATACGTTCGCTACTGGGTACCGGTATGCGAGGATGGGCTATACATTCGTGATGGAAGCGGCAATGCCACCCATTGCTGCCAGACATACGCATGAGGAAATGGTAGACATCCCGATACTGGATAATGCCGCATTACCGCTCCTTGACAACAACTGGATGACGATGGAGTATGTGAAGAGCGGGGATACGGACCTGCTTGCGGCGTATATCGCGTGGATGATAAAGGCAACAAAGGGATACGGCGTGAAAATAGTGAATCCCGGAGGTACAGAGGCGTGGGC
>CAZOEM010000006.1:16308-18323 GCA_964578735.1 uncultured Halobacteria archaeon
GGAAAAAGAACTGCGACTTAAATGACGAAGTGCCTTATTTCGATGTTACACCGGCCGAAATAGTAAAGGGCTTAGCAGAAGCGAATGAAAAGTTTGATATGCCGCATTCAATACACGTGCATGGGAATATGCTCGGGCATCCGGGTAATTCCGGGGTGACAATGGATACTTACGACCTTGTGAAAGACATAAAACCGTCTAAAGACCGCCAGGTTATGCACGCGACACACACGCAGTTCCATTCTTACGGCGGCACGACATGGGGTGATTTCAACTCGAAAGCAGATGAGATTGCGGATTACATAAACCAAAACGACCATGTTACCATAGACCTCGGCTCGATAATCCTGGGCGACACAACGACAATGACCGCAGATGGGCCGATGGAATACAGTTTGTATCAGATAACAGGCCGGAAATGGACGAATCACGATGTCGAACTGGAGACGGGCTCAGGAATAACACCGTTTTTGTATTCCGGTAAATCGCCTGTAAATACCATTCAATGGGCTATAGGGCAGGAATTGGCACTGCTGGTTAAGGACCCGTGGAAAGTCGCACTCACAACCGACCATCCAAATGCCGGTCCGTTCATCGGGTATCCGATTATTATCTCGATGTTGATGAGCAAGAAGAGGCGGGATGAGTCCGCGGAGGATATGCACAAGGTAATATACGACCGTGCGATATATCCGTCAATAGACCGTGAATATAGCCTATATGAAATAGCGATAATAACAAGAGGTATGGCTGCGAAGGCGTTGGGATTGCACGAGCATGGCAAAGGTCATCTTGGCGTTGGTGCGGACGGTGACGTTGCGATCTACGATATGTCGCCAGAAGAAACAGATGCGGGTAAGATACAGAAAGCGTTCTTGAATACGAAATACACGATAAAAGGCGGTGAAGTAGTGGTAAAGGACGGCGAAGTGGTTGCGACACCTGCAGGGAAGACGTATTTCGTGACGCCTGAATGTGACGATACGCTGACGGATGAGATGATGGTCAAGTTGAAGGATAAGTTCGATCATTACTACTCGGTGTCCTTCAATAATTATGCTGTGCAGGACGCTTACGTACCGAATCCATACGAGATAAAGGCGCCCTGGAGGAGCTAATAGAGGAAGGAGGAAAGAAAAAAAATGCAGACGATAAAATTGAAGTTGAAGGATAATGTTACGAGCGGAGTTGCGAAGATACCGGTGGAAGTGGATTCATTGACTCCGGATAAACTGTTTGGCAAGAGTGAAGCGGAGATAAAGGCGGTTCGGGTCTGGTGGGGCAACAAGGAGGAGAATACGGGTGATCTGTTCGATGTGAGCGTAGATGGAACTGCCGGTAGTGCGGACGAGGTGAAGATCGTGCTGGACGGCGATTTGTCTCGTGTAAAGCGCATAGGCGACGGCATGACTGCAGGCGAGATAGAAGCTAACGGTGACGTGGACATGCACTGCGGTGCGATGATGAGCGGCGGTAAAATAACCGTAACGGGTAATGCCGATTGCTGGGCTGGTCGAGAAATGCACGGTGGAGAACTGGTTATAGCGGGTGATGCCGGGGCTAACCTCTGTGCTATGTACCGGGGCGAGATGACTGGTATGACCGGCGGTAAAGTGACGGTTGGCGGCAATGCCGATGAGTGTGTCGGGCAGTACATGGGTGGTGGCGAGATAGTGATAAAGGGCAATGCGGGAATGCTTGCCGGCTTGAACATGCACGGCGGTAAAATAGTTATAGCGGGCGATGCGGTGATGCCCGGTGCGGATATGACGAGTGGCGAGATAACGGTGAAGGGGACGGTGCAGGATATGATGCCTTCTTTTAAGCTGGAAGGTATGGAGTCAATAGACGGTGCGGAATACAAGAAATACAGCGGCGATCTCGCAATGACGGCGAAGAAGGCTAAAGGAACACTGTATGTTAAGTGAGAGGGTGAGGGGGTGTAAACCCTCTTTTTTTTTAGCCGACTAAGGATGGGGCGATTACTCGCCCCTCCTCGTCTCAGAACGGTACGT
>CAZOEM010000007.1:0-18005 GCA_964578735.1 uncultured Halobacteria archaeon
ATGTTCTAGATATTGCTGTCGATTATATGCTGGAAAGGTACTTGTTATAGTACATATAAAGTATAACTACTACCTATTTAATTTAGGACGCGGATTTACACGGATTCAATTTCTTTTGCGTTAATCAGCGTTAATCTGTGTCTTAAAAATCATTGGAAAATGATACATACAGTTCGAGTAAATTATTATTTGCGAGCTCCCTAAATGAAAGAGTGTTTGCTACTGAAAATGTAACAATAATACTGGCTACTTCTCTCTCAAAAATTAATGTGTAAAATTGATGACGGTTTTTGGTAAATTCATATCCTGGAGTTCCCTTATACACAAGTAAGTGCCAGTCAAAGACCATTGCCGCCAATTGAGATAAATCTGGCATCCGGTGCACGATCGTAGATTGTACGATTAAATTTATCAGGAAGTGCGGTCTCGGCATTTATATTCATCGTTCCATCGTCATCACCCAAAAGCTCCAATGGGACGCTTAAGTACATTTTATTAGCCAACATTGTAATCAAATGAGTGGCATCTCTTACAATAAGAGACCCTCCAAAGTCTCCAAAGATATAGGCGCCGAGCTTACCACTATAAATACAATAAACGAATGTATATTCTGGTATATTATTAGGATCCTGATCCGTGTCAAATATAACTGTTGTAACTGCATTATCGTCTAAACTGAGACTACTGTAAGTAACCGTAACCAATAGGGTATCTCCTGCAATGCATGCATCAACCGCAGTGATGTCATCGCCATCAAGTCCAAAACCTAAAGAATCACCAACCGGATCAGTGATAGTTACTTTTGGATCTGTGCAATTGAGAAGTGGTTTTATGCATCCATTGCTGGTGTCCAGGGCACCATATCCAAAATCTGGCACGCTATCGCTCTCACTACCTAATAACCCATAGAGGGAGTATGAGCCCATCACAATATCCATGTTTCCATCATCATAACCAAGCAAACCCAGCGGAATCCCCAGAAAAACTTGATCCCCTATAACTTTGAAAGTGGCATCGTTGTCTGGTACACCAAGCGACTCTCCTGTTGTTTGCGTATATCCTAATTCGGTCAAATTAGACCCATAGTTGATTTTCGTAATACTTGCATCGAGTCCTAACAATCCACCAATGGTATACTCAATCCTGTAATCAGTACCAAAGGTAGGTGGTGCCTGTTCCGTGTTGGTGAAACCAGTAGCAAGATTTTGATCAGCATCCACGTAAATCTGCCCTGTGAGATCAGAAAAATAGGATAAATCACCAGGTTCTATACTTTGATCGTATGTAATTATAATATTTAAGATCCCATTCTCTATATCCGTATCAAAACGAGTTATATCAGAAGAAGTTGAGTCACCTACAATATCTGTGATATTCCCACCTGCAAGTGAATTTCCGGGATGTGGTATCCTGACTGTGCCATTGATTATATCCAACACACCAAAATCTGGCGCACGATCAAAATCATGTGCTCTAACAAGTTGGGTATGAGTAGCAACGGTTAAGTTTGATATGGAAGTGGGACACTTTTGTGTGTGACTGAAGTATCTGAAATAGAGAAAGAAGTATTAATTTGAGGAAGGTTTGAGTAACCGTAATATAGCTCGCTACCTGGTTTAGTTTGAAATAAGTGTAGGACCGTTAAACATGTCTATAAACACAGCACACATTGCTATGTTATTCATAAAGGTATATCGGTCGCTCCGCCTTACCGCAAGCGGCCGATATACTATGACTGATTGGCTTATGAGGTTACATGATATCAAAATCAAATTTTGTAATAAAAAGTGTTATATCCAATCGAGCGTATTTGATAACATAGTGATGTGTCTGAGTGTCCCACCTTCATTCCAAACTCAACCATTTTAGTTAGGATCAGGCTCTTGTGTCCGAGCTTTGAGGTAAGATACAATGATATAATTAATTGCAAAATTAAAAATAAGAGAAAAAAATGAAACGCATGACCTGGAAGTTGTTATTAGCCTTGTTTTTGATCATAATATCCGTATTTATTTATAATAGCCACTATGCAATTTTCACAGACCAGCACCATATTTTTATTTAAAACTGAATATGATTGAAGGAACTTTTTTTTAGCGAAGTTGGAACAAAACTATTGAGCGATTTTGCCAGTTTCAGTCATGATTCCACAGAAATAAGTAAGCATCTGATAGTTTTTATATCTATATATTTACGTCTAAGCTTTAGAAGAATATTGCAGTTATATCATAAATCCGCACAAAAATAAAGGAAGGAACAGAGTTTCTAACTTGGAAGCCTTCCCCTTTCTATTCATTATCTTATCTCTTTGGCGATTATTTCTTTGGTAAAACTTTTAAAACTTTTTGAAAGAAAGGGTTTTTTTAAAGGTGGTGTATGTATCTTAATGAACAGAAGATGAAAGCCCTGATAAGCGTATACAATAAGGTCCTTATAGTAGAATTCGCAAGAGCCTTGAATGAGCTAAGGCTAGAATTAATCGCAACAGAAGGCACCGCGAGGCTGATTCTGGATAACGGGATTCCGGTGACAAAAGTGTCTGCGTTCACAGGTGTTCAAGAGATGCTAGGCGGGAAGCTGAAGACATTGCATCCAACAATTCATGCCGGAATCGCAACTGCTGCGATAGAAATAGTTACCGTAAATCTCATACCGCTTGACATATCAAGCGAAAACAGACTGGATAATATGGACCTTGGAGGTGTTGCAATGATCCGTTCCGGGATAAAGAATTTTGAACACGTTTCCGTCATCGTAAATCCCGCACGGTACAACGGAATAATAGAAGAGCTTCGTGTAACAGGGCAAATAGCTCGTGATACAAGGCTTCGCCTGGCGCAAGAGGCATCAAAATATATCGTAGCGTACGAATCAAAAATCAATGTGATTTTAGAGCGGATGGAATAAATCAATACACTACTTTAAATCTGTGTTAATCTGTGTCTTAAAAATCATTGGAAAATGATATACCTTCGATTGGGTCACTTAAAGTTCCAACTACCCACATGAAATAGCAAAGAGCCATATTTAATATTGTACAGTATACTTTAAGATAGATGACGTCCGAAATGTTTTTGCCTTTGGTTAAACGCAGTGAGGGTTTCAAGGCATTAAAAGAAAGAATCATAGATAAGGGTTTCTGTACTTATTGCGGTGCATGTGCTTCTTTCTGTGAACATATCGTACTAAAAGAAACGCCGGAACTTGTGGAAGAATGCTCCCTGGAGTATGATGATGTGATAAAATGTGGTGATAACGGGGTTTGCTACGACGTCTGCCCTATGACAGAAACGAACGAGAAAGAGCTGGAAGAAGCTTTCCTTGAGGGCAAAAGAGACGCGGAACTGGGTATTGTGCGAAAGTTAACCGCGGGCTCATGCGGGGTGCGAGGTCAAGACGGTGGCGTTGTAACTTCCCTGCTCCTTTCGGGAATGAAAAAGGGGATTTTTGATTGCGCTATTGTTGCAGCCAGAGGAAGTGGCTTCCGAGCGGAACCGATTATAGCGAAAAGCGAAGAAGAAATAAAGGAGGCGATGGGCACGAAATATGTGGCTGCGCCTATGGTATCAAAGATAGGCGAAGCGATAAAAGAAGGTAGGAAGAAGATAGCAATTGTGGGCACTCCCTGTGAGATAAGAGCCACAAGGAAACTACAGAGCGCAATGCTAAAGGAAGTTGAAGCGATAGATATTGTTGCGATAGGGTTGTTCTGTCTCAAGAGTTTTGATTATGACCTCCTTTCCGAAAAGACAAAGGAACTACTTGGAATAGAGCTTGGTAAAGCGGAAAAGGTCCAGATAACTAGAGGGCGCTACATAGTCAGAAGTAACGGGAAAGAGAACTCATGTAAAGTCTCTGCTTTAGAGGCTGCGTACAGGAATAACTGCTACTATTGCGAAGATTTCACAGCTAGGCTGGCAGACATCTCAGTTGGCTCAACTGGCTCTTCTGACGGCTCTTCTACTGTGATCATAAGGTCAAAAAAGGGTGAAGAACTTTTTAACTCGCTTGAGGACTTCGTTCCGACTGAGGTTGATAGAGCAGGAATAATCAAGATTGCTTCTTTTAAGAGGGGAAAATTAAGAAGGGAAGGCGAAATCCCGCCTATCTTGAGCGAGTGATATAAAATGACGAGAATGATAAAAGCAAAGGGTTCTATTACGCCAGAAGGGCGGGAGATAAAAGAAGTAGAAAAAGGCAATTTACAAAGTCATTACGCGTTTCCGATCTCGGTAAAGGATGACATATGTAGTGGATGCATGATGTGTATAGCTGCTTGTGAAAACCAGAACATCAGCTTTGACGAGAAGAGAGGTGTCGTAGTAATAAACGAGGTGGCATGTAAAGGTTGTGGGACTTGTGCAGCCATTTGCCCGTCCGGGGCACTATTTCAACGATTCCTTAGTAGTGAGCAAATTTTTGCGGCTATCGATTCAGACCGGGACATAGACTCTTGTGACTTATGTCCTCTTTCGGCGATGGATTTTGAACTATCGGAGCATGAGAAGAGATCAATAAGATTCGTATGTGCAGTACATGCAGATCCTTTCGTTATCTTAAGGTGCTTTGAATCGGGCGCTGACATCGTTATGGTGATAAACTGCTGTTCCGGAGGGGATAGACGAAGAGCAGAAAAGAGTGTAAAAGTTGTAAAGGAACTTATGGAGACCCTGGGGATGAACCCGGAACGAGTGCATCTGACGTGGATTTCTCCTTTAGAGCCAGGATTTGATAAAAAGGTAGCTGAAATTATCAGTTGAGTCGTATAGAAAAAGAAAATGGAAAAGATGTCGGATATTATAAGCAGGACGAAGGCATATTATTGCGTTGATTGCGGGAAGTGTACTTCAGCTTGCCCCCTATCACGATTTGGTGACTACTCACCAGACGGGTTGGTGGAACGAGCTTTGCTTGGACTCCCGGTTCAACAGGACCTGCGAATATGGTCTTGTCTGGCTTGCAACAGATGTAAGGAGGCATGTACATACGGCGTGGAATATCCGGAGTTCATAAGGGGGATTAGAAGTGTTGCATCGAAGGAGGGGGAAAAAGGGGTATGTGCGCACGGTGAGCTGTTTTCATTGATGAAGCTTTTTACATCCTCTCCTGAGCGGGAACAAGAAAGGCTTAAATGGGTTTCAGAAGACCTGAAAGTGTCAAAGAAAGGAGATATACTCTATTTCACTGGTTGTCTACCCTATTTCGACATCGTATTTCGAGACCTCGGAGTGAATACGGTTGAGATTGCAAGGAGCACAGTGAGGATACTTAACAAACTAGGGATTTCTCCGGTTGTAATGAACAATGAAGTATGTTGCGGGCATGATCTCTTTTGGAATGGTGATGTCGAGACGTTCAAGAAGTTATCAGCCCGAAATATCAAAAACATCAATGATACGGGCGCAAAGAAAGTCATTTTCTCTTGCCCGGAAGGTTACAGGACTTTTAAGCTTGACTATCCGGAATTTTTCGACTTTGATTTTGAAGTTGTTCATATCTCGGAATTCCTATCAGAGCAAATAAAAGAGGGTAAACTGGAACTTCGTAAGATAGATGATAAAGTCACCTATCACGATTCATGCAGGCTGGGAAGGCATCTTGGCATATATGACGCACCGCGAGAAGTTATTGGCGAAATAGCAGATGATTTTGTAGAGCTTGCGAGCAACAAAGAGAACTCATTATGCTGTGGCACTTCGGGATGGACCAATTGTGATGGTATATCAGAAGAAATAAGAAGAGAAAGATTGAATGAAGGTATAGATACAGGAGCAAAAATTATGGTTACTGCCTGTCCAAAATGCTTGATACATTTCAAATGTCATATGAGCAATAGAAAGGGCGATTATGAGATAGAAATAGTACCTTTCGAGAACCTGGTCGCAAGAGCCATGAGTGTGGAGGAGGAGACAACGAAATGACAATAGGTGGATTTAGAATTTTCTAAGAGCAAATGAGAGATAAAACAGTCCTTGTAATAGGCGGAGGAGTAGCGGGAATGCAAGCAGCTTTTGACCTAGCAGAAGCCGGTATAAAGCCATGTTTGATAGAGCAGACTCTCTCCATCGGCGGTCGTATGGCACAACTGGACAAAACATTCCCAACCAATGATTGTGCCATCTGCATACTGGCGCCAAAGATGATGGATTGCTATCGGCATGAGAACATAGAAGTTCTTACTTTTAGCGATGTGATTGCGATAGAAGGTGAAATAGGCTCGTTTAATGTAAAAATCCTTAGAAAGCCACGGTTCGTAGACGAGGAGAAATGCAATGGCTGCGGCGATTGCGCTCGTGTTTGCCCGATGGGTATCCTGAATAAATTTGATATGGACCTCAGAGTCAGGAGCGGAGCGTATGTCCCATTCATGCAGGCGGTACCGTTAATTTACGCTTTAGATAGGGACAAATGTATGAGATGTGGACTTTGCGAAAGCGTTTGTGGACAGGGCGCGATACGATACAATCAAAAACCGGAGATTGTAGAGCGGGAGGTGAGTGCAATAATCGTTGCTATCGGATTTGATCCTCTTGACCCTTCGGGGCTGACAGAATATGGATATGGGAAATACGATAACGTGATAACGGCGTTAGAATTCGAGCGATTGATCTGCGCCGCTGGCCCCTCAGGGGGGCATGTGATAAGAAAAGACGGTATGGAAATAAAGAGAATCGCATGGATACAATGTGTGGGCGCGCGTGATACGCGAGATAACAGACCTTATTGCTCTTCCGTATGCTGCATGTACGCCACCAAGGAGGCAATCCTTACAAAAGAGCACTACCCCGAGGCTGAGACATTCATATTGTATACAGACCTCAGATGCTTTGGAAAAGGATTTCAGGAATACGTGAATAGAGCAGAGGACGATTACGGGGTGGAATATATAAGAGGAAAACCAGGAGAGATAAGAGAGAAAGAGAACAAGAATTTGGAGATATTCTACAGCCCTTATTCAGATAAAGTTGAGACTTTGGAAGTGGACATGGTCGTTCTCAGCACTGCGTTGATACCCTGTGAAGGCGTAGAAAAACTCGCTGAAATATTGGGGACCGAATTGGATGAGTATAAATTCTTTAAACTCAAAGACCCATACAATCCGACAGAAACTACACGTGCCGGGATATTCGTGGCGGGATACTGTCAAGCCCCAAGAGACATCCCGGAATGTATAGCACATGGTAGTGCAGCAGCATCAAGAGCGATGGAAGTGGTATTAGGAGGTTCTTATGACAGAAGCGCTTAGAATTGGCGTATTCATCTGCCATTGCGGAACAAATATAGGAGGGGTTGTGGATGTGCCAGCGGTGGCGGAATACGCATCAACCCTGAAAAATGTCGCGCATGCGGAATGCAACTTATATACTTGCTCGTCTGACGGGTTAGAAAGTATAAAATCGGCAATATTGGAGTACGAGCTTAACAGGGTGGTTGTCGCTAGTTGCACGCCAAGAACTCACGAACCTCTCTTCAGAGCGACCTGCGAAGAAGCGGGGCTGAATTCTTATCTCTTTGAGTTCGTTAACATCCGAGACCAATGCTCCTGGGTTCACATGCACGAGCCAGAACTTGCAACAGAGAAGGCGAAAGACCTTGTGAGAATGGGAGTTGCAAAGGCTGCTCTGTTGGAGCCACTAGAGGAATTAAGCTCTGAGGTTATACCGACCGCAGTGGTAATTGGCGCGGGAATAAGCGGTATGACTGCTGCACTTAGCATAGCGAAGAATGGCTTTTACGTTCACTTAATAGAGAAGGAGCGAGAAATGGGCGGGTTGCTTCGTCGTTTATACAAGCTTTACCCAACCGAAGAGCTTGCGGATGTCTTCTTAGAGCAGCGAATAAAAACCGTAAGAGGACATGAAAGAGTCAAATTGCATCTTGACACATCCATTAAGGATATAACGGGCTATGTGGGGCAGTTCAAAGTAGTCTTAGATGAGAACGGAGCCGAGAACTCTATCGACTGCGGCGTTATAATCGTAGCCACAGGAGCAAAAGAACTCGAACCGGAAGGTTTGTATGAATACGATGGTGAGCGAATAATTACGCAATTACAACTTGAAGAAAAGCTCAGACGAGATGCTTTGAACCTGGAAGGGCTCGAGAATGTGGTGATGATCCAATGTGCGGGTGCGAGAGGGGAGGTAGTTAGGTATTGTTCCAAGATATGCTGTATGAATGCGATAAAAAATGCAAAACAGATAAAAGAGATGAATCCGGATATTAACGTTTTTATTGCTCATAACGAACTTCAGGCCTACGGAGTGGAATACGAATTATATTACAGAGCGGCGAAAAAGGCGGGGGTCAGGTTCCTTAGGTTCCCACTGGAAACGAGACCGAAAGTAAGAAATAGGGATGGGAAACTTGTTGTAGACGTTTTCCACGATAGGCTGCAGATGAACATTCCGCTTGATGCAAATCTGGTGGTTTTATCTGTTCCTCTCGTGCAGAACCCGGATGCGGAGAGATTATCGAAGCTGCTTAAAGTCCCTCTGGGTCAAGACCGGTTCTTCTTTGAGGCTCACGTTAAACTGCGTCCGGTTGACTTCGCCACCGATGGGATATTCCTGTGTGGAACGGCTCAAGGACCAAAAGACATAGAAGAGAGCATCTCTCAGGGCTATGCCGCTGCGAGTAGGGCGACAATTCCTCTTGCAAGGGGATACGTGCTTTCGGCAGCTATAACATCTTCAGTGGACGAAGCTAAATGCGTGGGCTGTGGCATATGCGAATCGGTATGCTCTTATGGAGCAATAGAAGTGGTAGAGACGGAAGAAGGCAGAAGAGCAAGAGTTACCGGCGTAAAATGCCATGGTTGCGGCACCTGCGGGTCAAGCTGCATAAAGAAAGCAGTTACCATGCACCACTTCACTGATGAGCAATTGATAGCGCAAGAAAGAGCGGCGTTGGCAACGGCGGTGGTGGCATCCGAATGAAAGAGGAAGAAGTGAAATTAATCGGCTTTCTGTGCAATTGGTGCTCTTATGCGGGTGCGGATTTGGCAGGTGTCTCTCGCTTTCAGTATCCACCGAATATAAGGATAATAAGAGTGATGTGTAGCGGAAGAGTTGATCCGGAGCTTATCCTGGATACGTTCCTACACGGTGCGGATGGTGTGTTTATAGGTGGCTGTCATCCTGGAGATTGCCATTACCTGGAAGGGAATTATTATGCAGAGAAGAAGATAGAGATGGCGAAGAGATTGCTAAAGGTAGCAGGAGTGGAACCTGAACGGTTACGATTAGAATGGGTAAGTGCAAGTGAGGGCGGGCGATTTGCAGCGGTTATTAGCGCGTTTACAGAAGAGATAAAGAGTATGGGTCAGATTAAATCCGATAAGGAGCGGCTGGAAGCAGTGCTTATGGCCGCTGCCGATTATAGGCTAAGGATATTAGCAACAAAGGAGCGGGAACTGCTGGAAGATGGTAACAAGTACGGAGAAGTGTTTACGCAGCATGAGATGGATAGATTGCTGGATAATATGGTGCAGGAGGATTATGAAGCGAAGCGGATACTATTGAAGTTAAAGAAGCCGATGCATGTGAAGGAAATAGCATCGGAACTGAATTTGAAGCCAAACGTGGTATTCCGGCACATTCTGGATTTGAAAAGGCAGGAATTGATAGAAATTCATGAGATACGAGATAATACACCGGTTTATATTGCAAATACACGGGAGGGTGTTGAATGAGTGTTTTGATTATAGGGGGTGGCTACGCAGGATTAAAGGCTGCTTTAGACTCTGTCAAAGAGGAAGAAGTTTTTTTTGTTTCGAGGACACCAAACCTCGGCGGGCTTTTTTCTATGCTACATTTAGTAGAGGGAAAAGCTCCTTCTGACATTTTAGCGCCTCTTATAGCGCAAATAAAAGAGAACGATAAGATTCACGTATTTACCAATTCGGTGATTGAAAGAATAGAGGGTGAGAATCAAGACTTCAAGGTAAGTGTACGAAGGAAACCAATTAGAATAGATGAGACAAAATGTGATTCGTGCGGTGAGTGTTGGAAATTATGCCCTGTTTGTGTTCCGGATCGGAGCAACGAATGGCTGAGTAACAGGAATGCAATATACGCACCGGAGGTGGCACTTTCGTATGCTATAGAGCGAGAAACGCCATTCTGTCAAGCTACTTGCCCGGTCAGCCTGGACATTAGAGGCTATGCGGGATTAATAGCAGACGGCAAATTCAAGGAAGCGTACGATTTGATAAGGGAGAAAGTACCCTTTCCTGGTGTTTTAGGTAGAGTTTGCACGCATCCATGTGAGGACCGGTGCAAACGTGGCTTAGTAGACGAGCCCATTTCTATTGCGAAACTGAAACGGTTTGTTGCAGATTATGTCTATGATAATTACGGAGAGGAGATAAAGCCCGATCATGTTCCTTTGACGACCGGGGAAAAGGTAGCGGTAATAGGGGCGGGACCTGCGGGTCTTACCGCTGCACACGATTTGAAAACATTTGGATACGATGTCACTGTATTTGAGAAGCTCCCTGTGGTTGGTGGAATGATGGCTGTGGGCATTCCGGAATATAGATTACCAAGAGCGACTCTGGAACGCGAGCTAGAATTTGTTAATGGTATTGGAGTGGAAATAAAGACGGGTGTGGAAGTAGACAAGGACATGTTCGCAGAACTCTGCAGAACTTACGATGCAACTTTTATTTCTGTTGGTGCGCATGTGAGTGGTAAATTGGGTATTCCGGGAGAAGATTTAGAGGGTGTTATACCGGGTATTGATTTCCTTCGTGCCCTTAATCTTAATCTTAATCTCGGGAACGAAGTGAAGATAGGTAAGAGCGTTGTGGTGGTAGGAGGCGGAAACGTTGCGATAGATGCTGCAAGGTCCGTATTACGCCTGGGCTCAGAAGTGTCTATCGTTTATCGGCGCTCGAGAGCGGAGATGCCAGCGTCAAGGGAGGAATTGGAATCGCTGGAGGAAGAAGGGATAAAGATTATATTCTTAGCGAATCCAACGAGGATTCTGGGTTCAAGCAGGGTAGAAGGGGTTGAATGTGTCCGCATGGAGTTGGGGCCCCCGGATGATACGGGTAGGCGGCGACCAGAGTCCATAGAGGGCTCAGAATTTGTGCTTGATGTGGATACGGTGATACCTGCGATAGGACAAGCGTCGGATTTGCAGTTTCTTGCGGGTAGTGGCGTTGACACACCAGGCGGGAGACGAATTAGCACGGCTGATGACGGTAGAACGGCCGTGGCGGGTATATTTGCAGGTGGTGATGCTGCAACGGGGGCGAAAACGGTGATAGAAGCGATAGCGGCGGGTAAAAGTGCAGCATTGAGTATAGATGAATATCTAACTGGCGATAAACTTTCAAGAGCTGATTTCAAAGTTGAATCGGAAATAGACTTGGATGAATGCGAAGCTCGAGAGAAACTCAAACTGTCAAAGGAATATTTCACGATTAAGGATATTGCGCCCCAAAAGCGGGTGGAAATGCCCAAAGTTGCAGCAGAGGTGCGGATAAGCAATTTTGAAGAGGAAGAGCTGGGCTACGATGAGGCGATGGCAGTCAAAGAGGCGAATAGATGTCTGAGCTGTCGAAAATGTATCGGTTGCGGAATCTGCGCGGAAGTATGTCCTCAGGACGCAATAGTATACGATCAGACGGAGGAGAGAACTGAACTAAAAGTGGGAAAGCTAATATTTGCGGCTGATATGGAGGAAAATATCCCGCCTGAGGAATATCAGTATTCAAATGTAGTTACGCAGATTGAGTTTGAACGTATGCTTAGCGAGTCGGGACCTTATGGTGGCATCCTATTGAGACCGTTTGACGGTGACATCCCAAATGAAATAGCGTTTATACATGTTTTAGATGCGGATGATGATGAATGTTCACACCTCGCATTTGAATTCCTGGTACAAGCGGCAAAGAGCGCAAAGGAACGTGATGTGGATTCCTGTATCTTTGCACGTGAACTCTATGTGGATACAGGCGATATCAAATCCGTAAAAATACACGACATTAGGGTCACAGAGCTGGAAGAGACAAAGAATTTGAGGTTGCAGTATGTGGTTGAAGGAGAAAAGGAAGAGCAAGAAAAAGAGTTTGATATGGTGGTGCTATCTGTAGGGTTTTCATTGCCGAAATACGTTAAAAAACTGGGGGAGCTCGTGGGTATAAAGCCGGAGGAAATCGAGTCTAAGATATGGGGCAAGCCCGGTAAGGGCTTGGTTGTGGTCGAGATAGTGAAGACAGATAAAGAGGGTGTGTTTATTGCTGCTTGAGTGTTGTCGGGGTATAAAGGTTCGAAAATGACAAGAATAGATACCCCTGAGGGTAATAAAGACATAAGTAAAAAGTCCTTTAGATAGGTTGTTTGAAACGAAAAAAGGCGGTAGTGTAAAAGGATGATTCTGGAACGTTTTGGAGAGGAAAAAGGTTCTGCCATAGGGATGTATATACGAAGTACTTCTGATAGACCGCTAAAATGGAAGGATATACGAAATTTGAATATACCGCCGGATGATATGCTAAGTATTGTAGATATAGCTAAGTTAAGTGAAATTGCTGGTAGATGAGGTATATTTAAAAGATAATGGCTGGAAAATGAAAAGGGGGAGGAAATAGCAATGCCGAAATACAATCTCGATGCTCTTGGAGCACAAGAGTTTGAGCGTTTATGTCAAAGTCTTGTTCAGCAGATAATAGGTCTGGGTACAAAGGTATATGGTACGGGTAGTGATGGTGCGCGAGAAGCTACTTTTCGTGGGAAGGCACCATATCCCTCTAAGGAAGAACAATGGGGTGGCAGTTGGATTTTTCAAGCGAAGTTTCATGATGTTCAACAGATAGGACCAAAAAAGGCACGAGAGGCTTTTGCAGCGGAATTAAAAGATGAACTTTCAAAGATTACTGAAAAATACAGGCATCCATGTGATAATTTTATTCTTATGACAAATGTTTCTCTTACACCGGTATTTCAAAGGGGCATGAAAGATAGGATTGATAATGAAATTATTCCCAAGTACCCTACAATAAAACATATACATGTTTGGGGAGCGGAAGAAATTTGCAGATTTCTCGATGCTTATCCAATGATTCGCCAAACATATGCACATTTACTCGTATCTGGTGACATTATTGCAAGTCTTCTAAGACTGATAGAAAGAGAAGAAACAGACTTAGATGAACTTGTTAAACTATATTGCCAGGGCTGTTTTGATCATGAACAGTACGCAGCTCTTGATGACGCAGGTGATGTTGAAGATGAACGAGTTGCACTGCAGCGGGTTTTTATAGATTTGGACGTGAAACCACCAACACTTCCCCAGGATCTGCAGGTGTTAGAAAGGCTACCAGAGTGGATGAAACAAGCTGCTGAAGATGACGATAGAACATCCGCCCTTTCATATTTGCTCGAGGATTCTATCCTAGGATTAGTTCTCACCGGGGGTCCTGGAGAAGGTAAATCAACTTTGGGTCAGTATCTCGCTCAAATTCATCGAGCTCGCCTCATTGGGCGAGTAAATGAATTGGATAAAAATTCGGGTGTGTTTGAAAATTTTAGCCCTCGAATACCATTCAAAATCCTTTTGAGAGAATATGCACAATGGATATCTTCTCAAAGTATTTCTGACAGTCTATTTCATTACCTTGCAGTTCAGGTCTTCCAGGAATCAGGGAGAGACACAAATCCTGATGATATCCATAAAATTATAAAGTCTAGTCCCATTCTTTTGATATTAGACGGATTGGATGAGGTTCCAGAAAAGAGACTGCGAACAATGGTTCTGGATAATGTAACTTCATTTGTACATCAGGTGAGAGATGTTCTCAAAGGGAATCTAAGAGTAATAGCAACTACAAGACCCTATGGATACTCACAAGAATTTGATCCAGTACATTATCTACATTTAACCCTTCAGAAATTGTCATCGGAAAAGGCGGATTTCTATGCCGGACGCTGGACAGAGGTTCGTGAACCAACACCCAGAGAAGCCGAAAGAATTCGAGATACATTCCGTATGTGCTTAAATGATAAAGTGGTTAGCGTACTTACGCAAACGCCACTACAAGTTACCATTCTTTTAGTTATTATTCGTGCAAGGGGTACGCCGCCTAAGCAACGCGAAGAATTATTTGAACGCTATACAGACATCATTTATCAACGTGAACAAAAAAAACGTCCGGAATTATTAAGAACCGAGCCGGATATGATTTTTGGACTCCATAAATATCTCGCGTATACACTTCATAAACGGACTGGAAAGGATAACACTGCTGCACTAATGGACGTATCAGAATTTAGAGAACGGGTTAAAGAATATCTCAATCACAGCAATCCATTACTTAACGAAGATGAATTAGAAACCAAAGCAAATCAGATAATTACAGAAGCAAGCCAACGTCTGGTTCTAATTGAAAGTTCAATAGAAGGGAAAGTCGGATTTGGATTAACAACAACAAGGGAATTCTTTGCAGCAGCCCATCTCGTTGATACAGCTAAAGATACTAAGGAAAGAGATTTAAGATTTAAAGCAATCGCAAGGTCTCCCCACTGGCGCAATGTAGCTTTATTTTTCGCAGGCAGAGTTGGAAGAACCCGTCCTGGAGAGGCACCAAGCATGATAGATGTGTGTCGTGAGATTGATACAGAGGGGGTGGATAAATATCTCAAAAGAGGTGCTGAACTGGTAATGGGAATGGTAGATGATCGTGTTTTGCGTGAGCCTCATAATGAAATAGGTGCGATTCAATATGGCTTAACACTGCTTGATAGTGGATATACAAGAGGAGAATCAGATGAGCTGCTTAATAAGTTAAAAAGCCTTCCTGATGAATATAAAGAACGCATTATCCGTACATGGATGGAAAAACGATTAAATAATGTTATACCAGAAAATCTTATGCTACATGCTGAGATTTATCAAAAACTGTTTGGTATGCGTGAGCCATTGCATGATGCAATAAAGAGGGTTTCTGAGTTTGATTCGAAAGATGTGAAATTATGGGCGTTGTCTCAAGCTATTAAAAATAAAATTGCCGAACCCTGGGTTATGGAATTGCTCGAAGAACTATCGGACATTGCGTCTACAGAAAAGATAGCGTGGACGCTTGCAGGTTGCTGGCCTAACTTTAGATTCTATCGTAACTTTTCTCTTTCTCGGAAAGCAAGAACTGCTGTTGCTCTCGCTCTGTTAGAAGGAATTGTGAGACATGAGAGCCCATTTGAACCCTTATCTCAAAAGGCAATGTATGAATTATCAATGATCAAACCAGAAGGGGAAGTTAAAGAAAATTCGCTTTTGTTGTGGGCAGTCAGTCAACTTTTAATACTGTCTCGTCTGTCTATGCCAGAGGGAAGACCCAGAAGGGAGTGGCCGATATCGTTTAATTTGCCCGGTATTAGTAATCCGAATGTAAAAGCAATGATAAATAAGAATGCAAGTATTATCGAGGAGTTCTGTGAAACTTTCTCTGATAAAAAAGAACCCTTTATAAAGTTTCTTGTAGCAGTATTTCAGTTTCTCCTAGAGCCACATAAGCCTGAGAAATATATTGCTATTTCAAAACAGCGCCAACGGGAGGGAAAATCAGCCTTTCGGCCCATAAGTATAGTTCACTCAATTTTTAGCTTGCCACCTGACGGTGAAGAAGAGGTGTATAGTTATCATAAAGACCTTTACACCCTTTACAACCATTATAAATCTGAAGAGCAATATAAAAGGGACATTGAAGAACTTAAGGAACTCATAAACAAAAATAGTAAAAGCATAATGAATCATCCGTACAAACTTCTCGTTTGGATAAATTCTGATTGTGACCCAGCAGTTGAGAAATTTTTGGATCCCAAAATTCTAAATACGTTGAAAGTTTGGCTTCAAGAGCGGGGCTTGACAAAAAATGCTCTTCGCTCTTATTTGAGGGGTGTACTATGGATAAGCGACTTGGAATTATGTGAGCTAGTTCTTGAACTCATTGAAAAACAATTAGCAGAAGGGCAAAAGCGACTAAAGGTTGCCCACATGATTGCATGGTATGAATGGCACGAATCGAAGACGGAACAAGAGTTGATGATTGCAAGTAGATTAAAACGTATTTTTGAAGAAGTTTTAGCGGATTATTCCACGCTAATAGATCCTCATCATCGGTATCTCGAGATTTTGTATTGGTCTGCCATTGGTGCTGACGTCATCGTGGAAAAACACATGACTACATTATATGACATAATTCACAATGAGCCAGATTTTCCATCTATGCCATGGCTCGCTGAAAGAGCTGAGAGCACTTGGCCAACGCTTGTAAATATGTTGCAAAGCGATAACCAAGAAGTAGCTCATTTAGCAGCAATTATATTGTTGAAAATTTCGCGAGGATCCATCCGAGATGAACATAAAAGAATTAAAGAAGCATGGGTTGGTGACAAGTATTGGGAGTTTGCTCAGGATAAGGAGGATATTTGGCGTCCAAGATACATAGGGGGTATGGCACAGTGTCGATTAAAATGGGCAGAAAACGGTCAAGAATGGCTTAAAGCAATTAAGGAAGCTAACATAGAGGAACTTCAAAGTGCCTGGTGTCGAGTGCTTGAAAAAGCGGATTATTGTGATGCCAAAGATCGAGATGCTCTTTTTGATTCACTTATCCATATTTTAGAGTCTGGGGATGCCTTTGCAAAGCCTATTCGATTGGCAGCATTACGCCGATTAGATGAAATGGTCTCCTTGGTGGAACCTGTAGGATTAGATGAGGAATCGCTTAATTTACCTTTATCCCGGCGAACCGGTACATCCTTCTCATGATACAAAGATAAATGAACCGACCGTCACATGAAGAAATAGTTGAAAAAATCGCTTTGATCATAGGTAACCGACCGCTTGCATCGGCCATATACAGATCAGTGACATCGGCACTCGGATGTCCTTTTGTTCATCTTGTCGGTGGTAAGACTGAGTGGGATGTATTTAAAAGATCCCTGGATGCGGCCATCAGAGATATTGAGGAGCACCCACGAGGTAAGCTCTTTTGACGCCTGATCGAATACGGCCCCCATGATCCCAACGATCCCGAGGCTCTGGTTAGTAATGGGGAAACAACACTCTCAGATCCAGAATGTGGTTCGTGTGTAGAATTTATCTTCTCGCACATGGTCAATCGGTTCAAGAGCCTCGCCGAACCGGAAAAAGCGGCGAAGAATGTAATGCGCAATGGGATAGTTTCACAAAGGGAGCTGATGGATTACTTGTTGAGCAAATACCAGTCCAAAAGGGCAAACCACACAATTCACTTAGTATTCATGGAATCGTTGAAGTTAAATCCATGCCCCTCTATAAGAAAAAAGTTCTTAATATGACGTCTGAGAAGGCAGGATACAATGCGATAAAGATGATGCTCTACTACATGCCTCTGCGATATCTAACCAAGCGTAAGTATCGCCTTGCTATCAGGCTCTATAATGTTTACGCCTTTGGTTATCCGTTAGGTGTGGACAACAAAGAAATGCTTTGGCCCGATGATTTTCCTGACGAAGTTGGAAATAAAAAATGTGAACAACAGCATATAACACGGATTAAAGAAGGCATAATCTAATTTTGTTCATGTTCTATTTGAATATAGAGCTACTGGATTTTATACGCTTTTTAGAGACGAAAGCCGTGACACAAAAGATGGAATTGGCAATAGCAAGTGAATCGTCCCTTAAAAGTGATTGGCTGAAGCATGAAGAGAAAGAAGCATGGAAAGAGTTGAAGCTGAAGGATATTGATATTCAGAGGAAGCTAATACATGACTTTCGGCCATTTGGATTATACCAACACATTAAATTAAAGAAGCTTGAAATTATACCTGCATCCCATTGTATCTTTTATTAACAGATAGGGCTGATTTCTTCACTTCTCCCATAACTTGCAAAATCCCCGCCACACGATCAGCTTGGCTCCTTTTAGTCATTGTAATTTATATCATATTCTTAAAGGTTCTTGACTTTCGGAGTTATATAATTTAAAGAAATATTTAACAGCACCATTTTTCC